>CAZEOJ010000071.1:0-8080 GCA_964513825.1 uncultured Bacteroidaceae bacterium | reverse complement strand
GCGGTGTTCTTTACCGACGGCTTCAAGGCCGACCAGACGGGACGTTTCAAAATCACGTTCTATATGAAAGCCGATGTGGAAGGCAACGACGGGGTGGGCGTGCGTGTGCTGGAATATTCCGCGCAGGGCGGTTTCGCTTCGTCGGTCTATATCGACACGCTCCGCGCGGGTACGGAATATGCGCAATACAATGTGCCTTTCCATGTCGAAAACGGCAAGACCTACGCCATCGCTTTCGAATATGTGGCGCTTCGCGCTTCCACCGAAGAAGGCCAGGCTTTCTTTATCGACGACCTCACCACCGGCGACATCACGGTTCCCGTAGAGCCTCGTTCGCTTGCCGTGGCGGACACCGGCGCTTATTCCGCCACGTTTACCTGTCAGAACATGGCCGAGCGCAATGTGTTGCGGGTATATTCGGCCGACGGAAAATACAGCCGTCTGTATGAATGGAAAAAGTCGTATCAGACCTTCGAGGTGAAAGGCTTGCAGCCCAAGACCGAATACAGGGCGCAGGTGCGCGGGCTCAACGAGGTGAACGATTCGAGCGCGTGGTCGGCGCAGGTGCGTTTCATCACCCTCGATACCGCCACGGTGACCCCGCCCACTCCGCCTGATACCGGAGATACCACGGCCAACAGGATACTACAGGCCAACAGCATAAAGGTTTCGCCCAATCCCGCTTCCGACTACGTTCATGTGGAGGTTTCCCGCGCGGCGGGCAAATGGAGCCTGTGCAACGCCAGCGGAAAGACGGTTTTGCGCGGAACGGTGCGTTCCACCCATTTCGAGATTGATTTGCAGGGACTTTCGGCGGGAATGTATTTCCTGCGCGTGGAGGATAAGGAGCGGACGATGGTTACAAAGATTATCAAGAAATGAAGGTAGTCTCTTTTTCGGGTTTGGCCGCCCGTATGGCCGACGAGACCGTGTTTCGCGAAATTCTCGAAACCGTGTCGCGGGCGTGGGTCGACGACGAGACCGAGTTTTGGTTTTCGTCCGATTTGGCCGAGCGCATCCGCAAGGATTTTCCGGGAATCGTTGCCCATCCGCTGGTGGATCTGGACACGCGGATATTCGATGTGCAGCTTCCCGAGAATACCGCTTTGCTGGTGTGCCTGGGCGGCGACGGAACCTTGCTCGATACCTTGCATCTGGTCAAGGATTCGGGCATTGCCGTGATGGGCATTCATTTCGGGCGTCTGGGCTTTTTGAACGCCGTGAGCGCGAACAACATCACCCAGACGTTGCGGCCCGGCTTCTTCGACGAGTTCCGTCGCGAGAACCGCCTTGTGCTCGAAGCTTGCGAGTTTGAGAAAGACGGCGAGGAAATCCGTCATGTCTCCGAGGATTTTCCCTATGCGCTCAACGAAATCGCGATACTGAAATCCGATACCGAGTCGTTGGTGTTTTTGGACGTATACGTGGACGGCGCCTATATGAACACCTACTACGGCGACGGGGTGATTTTCTCCACCCCCACAGGCTCCACCGCCTACTCGTTAAGTTGCGGCGGTCCGATACTGATTCCCTCTGCCGACAATATCCTGGTCACCCCCGTGGCTTCGCACACCCTTACGGTCCGTCCCCTGATTTTAGAGGGTTATCAGGAAATCACGGTGGAGGCACGCGGACACGAACAATGCAAGCTCGCCCTCGATTCGCAGACCTACGAAATCAAAGGCCCGTTCCGTTTCAAGGTGCGCAAGAGCAGTTTCAAGTTCATCACCATCTACCCCAACGACCGCACCTTTTTCGACGGTATCCGCGACAAACTGATGTGGGGCTTGGACATACGTCCGCGTCCCGAGACAAGACCCGATAAAATTTAGTACATTTGTCCTTTTGCACATTTTGAAAACAGAGGTTATGCGTAGCAAATTTTGCATTTCTGTGATTTTGGCGGTGTTTCTTTGTGCCGGAACAGGCACGCTCCGCGCACAACGCTCCGAAATAGGTGTCGGTGCGGGGGTGTCTTTCTATTTGGGAGATTTGAATCCCAAGAAGGTGTTTTACGACAGCCGCGCCTGCGCCAGTGTCTTTTACCGCTACAACATAGACACCCGCTGGGCGTTCCGCTTTTCGGGCAGTTACGGCAGGATTATGGCGCATGACGCCGATTTCGACAATCCGCGCAACCTTAACTTCCGTAACGATTTAGGCGAAATCGCCGCGATGATGGAGGTGAATTTCCTCAATTTCTTCACCGGCAGCAAGCAGCACCGTTTCACGCCCTATCTGGCTTTCGGTGCCGCGCTCTGTTTCTCCAACCCGCAGGGCCTCTATCCCGATCCCGTCAGCGGCTCCTCGCGTTGGGTGGCGCTCCGCCCCCTGCATACCGAAGGGCAGGGACTCTCCCAATACAACGTCAAGGAATATTCGTTGGCGCAGTTCGCCCTTCCTTTCGGTCTGGGCTTCAAGGTAAGCATCAGCGAGCGCGTGGCTTTGGGCGTGGAGTGGATGATGCGCTGGGCGGTGACCGACTATCTGGACGACGTGAGCGGAAATTATGTTTCTCCGGGCGTGCTGAGCTCGGAATACGGTGATGAAGCCGCCTATTTCGCCGACCCTTCGGGCGACCATAAGGTAGGGGCGCAACGCGGCGACAAATCTTCGTTCGACTGGTATTCGTTCACGATGGTCACCGTTTCCATCCGTCTGGGCGGACGCGATTATCTCTGTCCGGCATACAGCGGGCAAAAAACGCGTAAACAGTAGTCTGTCATGAGTTCTCTGCAAGCGGTCAATTTAGACAAGATACCCGCGCACGTGGCCGTGATTATGGACGGCAACGGACGTTGGGCGCAGGAGAAGGGAAAGGCGCGTGTGGAGGGTCATATCGCGGGTGTGGAGGCTGTGCGCAGAATCACCCGTGCGGCGCGGCGCATCGGTATACGTTATCTCACCCTCTATGCTTTCTCCACCGAGAACTGGGGCCGTCCGCAAGAGGAAGTCTCGGCCTTGATGGGCCTTTTGGTAAAGTGTCTGCACAACGAAATGCCGCTGTTTATGGAAAACGGCATCCGTCTGCGCATCATCGGGCAGAGTGAGGATTTTAGTCCCGAGGTCAAGGCGGCCATGCAGGAAGCCTTGGAGCAGACCGCCTCCAACGACAAGATGGATTTGGTGCTCGCCCTCAGTTACAGCGCCCGTTGGGAATTGGTACGCGCCGCGCGGCAGATTGCCGAAGAAGCGCAGGCGGGAACCTTGGCGCCCGAACACATTGATGCCGCCTGCATAGACAGACATCTCGCCACCGCTTTCATGCCCGACCCCGACCTGTTGATACGCACCAGCGGAGAGCAACGCATCAGTAATTTCCTGCTTTGGCAGATAGCCTATTCCGAATTGTATTTCTCGCCCGTCTATTGGCCCGATTTCGATGAGGAGAAATTCTACGGGGCGGTGGCGGAATTTCAGCGGAGAGACCGCCGTTTCGGCAAGATACACAGTGAAAACCCTCATAAAGCCTAAGAAGTGAAGAGCGCGAAGAGTAAGATTATGAAGGTTTTTCTCCCCATGTTGCTCTTTGGGCTGTTCGGACTTTTTCCGTACTCGCAGGCGCAGGAAGACATCATCTCCTACACCTATTCCCGCGAATATCAGATTGCCGGCATCGCCGTCAGCGGCGTGAGCTATCTGGACAACAACGCCATTGTGGGTATGTCGGGGCTTGCGGTGGGACAGCGCATCCGTATTCCGGGCGACGCCACTTCGCAGGCGCTCGAGAAACTTTGGAAATACAATCTTTTCGAGGATATCGCCCTCTATGCGACCCAAATCGAGGGCGACCGCATCTACCTGGAAATCCAACTTTCGGAACGTTCCCGCTTGAGTTCGATCGATTATACAGGCATTCCCAAAAGCGTGGTGAACAAGGTCAAGGAGAGCATCGACCTCAAACCGGGCGACATCATCACCGACTATAAGATAGGGCAGCTGGAAAAGAAAGTGAAGCAGGAAATGCTCGACAAGGCCTATCTGAACGCCGAGGTCAATGTGGTGAAGAAAGCCGACACCTTGGGCAACGGCGTTGTGTTGCAGGTAAAGGTGGACAAGAAAGACAAGGTGAAGATAGCGCATATAGATTTTGAGGGGAACGATGCGTTGACGCCCGAATCCACGAATCTCGATTTCTGGAAAAAGGTGGCGCGGGGATTCCGCAAGGTGGGCAACAAGGACAATCTCGCTTTTCCGGACCGGCGGTTGCGTCATATCATGAAAGAGACCAAACAGAAGTCGGCCCTGCGTTTCTGGAAACGGTCCAAATATGTTCCCACGGCCTTTCAGGAAGACCTCAAACTCCTCACCACCGCCTACGGCAAGGAGGGTTTCCGCGATTTCCGTGTGTTGGGCGATTCGCTCTACACGATCGATGCCAAGAATGTGGGCTTGAAAGTGAAAGTCTATGAGGGGGATCCTTATTATTTCGGCAACATCACCTTCGTAGGCAACGAGAAATATACCTCCGAGCAGTTGAGCGCCGTGATGAACATCAAGAAGGGCGAGCTCTACAACGAGGAGAAATTCACCACCAACCTGATGATGAACCCGCAGGGCGCCGACATCAACTCGCTCTATTTCGACAACGGCTATCTGATGTTCCAGGCCATTCCGGTGGAAACACAGGTCTACGGCGACACCGTCGATATAGAAATCCGCATTTCGGAGGGCGTGCAGTCGCGCTTCAACGAAATCCGCATCACGGGCAACGACCGCACCAACGATGTGGTGATTCTGCGCGAACTGCGCACGGTGCCGGGTCAACTTTTCAGCCGCACCGAAATCATCAACTCCATCAATACGCTCCGTCAGCTGCGCTATTTCAACGACGAGACCATCAATCCCCAACCCATGCCCAATGCCGACGGCACCACCGATCTGGTGTATTCCTTGGAGGAGGTGAGCTCCGACCAACTCGAACTTTCGGGCGGCTTCGGCGGCGGTATGGTGGTGGGCACGGTGGGGCTTTCGTTCAACAACTTCTCGTTGCGCAACATGTTCAAGCTCGACCGTTGGAAACCGCTTCCCTCGGGCGACGGCCAGCAGTTGAGCATACGCGCCCAGTCGAACGGCACCTACTATTGGTCGGTGGCCGCCGCTTTCACCGAACCGTGGCTGGGAGGCAAGAAACCGCTCGCCCTCAGTCTGTCGTACAACCACTCCATGCAGTCGAACGGTCTGTCGAAGGGCGACGAGCGTTACGGAAAATTAGAGGTGGACGGCGCTTCCGTCGGTTTGGGGCAGCGTCTCAAATGGCCCGACGATTTCTTCACCTTATATCAGTCCATCAGCTACGAGCGGTATAAGATGAAGAACTACGACATGGACAACGGCGTCACCGACGGGGTGTCGAACAATATCCGCTACAATTTCACCATTCAGCGGCAGAATCTCGACGCGGCCATGTTCCCCACCACGGGTTCCACCCTGGCGTTGGGTTTCGAACTCACGCCGCCCTACACGGCCCTCGGCAGCAAACTCTATAAGAGCGCCAATCCGGAAGACCATTACAAGTGGCTCGAATACTACAAGATCACCCTCAAGGCGGGCTGGTATTTCAATCCTATCGCCAAGTTGGTGTTACATGCCCGTCTGCGGGTGGGTTTCATGAGTTACTATACCAAAAAGACCGGCTATCCTATTTTCGAGCGCTTCTACTTGGGGGGCGACGGTCTCACGGGTTTCGGTCTGGACGGGCGCGAGCTGATAGGTATGCGCGGTTATTCCAACAATTCGCTTTCGCCTACGGCGGGTGCCACGGCTTTCGACAAGATTACGCTCGAGGCCCGTTATCCTTTCTCGAATTCGCCTGTGGCGACGGTCTATATCCTGGGCTTTTTCGAGGCGGGGAACAGTTGGGCGAAATCCTCGGATTTAAATCCTTTCCACGTGTATAAGTCGGCGGGTGTGGGCGTGCGGCTCTTCCTCTCGTCGATGGGTATGTTCGGTCTGGATTGGGGCTGGGGCTTCGACAAGGTGCCGGGCGATCCCTCGGCCAACGGAAGTCACTTCCACTTCTCCATCAACCAGTCGTTGGATTGGTAGTAAAAAAAACACACATAATATGAAAAAGATTATCGAATGCGTGCCGAATTTCAGCGAGGGACGCGACATGAACATCATCAAACAGATTACCGACGAGGTGGAAAGAATCGAAGGTGTGAAGCTGCTTGATGTGGATCCCGGTCAGGCCACCAACCGCACCGTGGTGACTTTTGTAGGAGAACCCGAACAAGTGCTGGAAGCCGCTTTCCAAGCTATCAAGAAAGCCTCGCAGCTCATCGATATGCGTCTGCATCACGGCGCGCATCCCCGTTTCGGCGCCACCGACGTATGCCCCTTGATTCCCGTGGCCGGCATCACTATGGAAGAAACCGTGGAATATGCCCGCACCCTTGCCAAGCGGGTGGGCGAAGAACTCGGCATTGCCGTCTATTGCTACGAAAACGCCGCTTTCGATCCCCGTCGCCGCAATCTGGCATATTGTCGCGCCGGCGAATACGAAGGCCTTAAAGATAAACTTTCCACGCCCGACGGAAAACCCGATTTCGGCCCCGTGGAATTCAACGCTACCGCCGGCGCGACCGCTATCGGCGCCCGCGACTTTCTGGTAGCCATCAACTACAACCTCAATACCACCTCCACCCGCCGCGCCAACGCCATCGCTTTCGACGTGCGCGAAAAAGGCCGTCCCCAACGCGAGGGAGGCAAGGTGACGGGCAAGCCCGTGAAAGACGAAAAGGGCAACACCATCATGATTCCCGGTACCCTCAAGGCTACCAAGGCTATCGGTTGGTTTATCGAAGAATACGGCATCGCCCAGGTGTCGATGAACATCACCAATATCTCCACCACACCCGTACACGTGGCCTACGAGGAAGTGTTCGCCAAAGCCGCCGCCCGGGGCGTGCGCGTGACGGGAGCGGAAATCGTGGGCTTGGTTCCCAAGAAATGCCTGATTGATGCGGGCAAGTATTATCTTGCCAAACAAGAGCGTTCTTTGGGTGTGGACGAAGCCGAAATCATCAAAATCGCGGTGAAGTCGATGGGCTTGGACGATCTCAAGCCTTTCAAGCCCGAGGAAAAGATTATCGAATATGTCATGGAGGCCGACAATAAGGAAAGGAAGTTGGTCGATATGACGTGCACGGGTTTCGCCAACGAGACGGCCAGCGAATCGCCCGCTCCCGGCGGCGGTTCGATATCGGCCTATATGGGTGCCTTGGCCGCTGCGTTGGGCACTATGGTGGCCAATCTGTCGAGCCACAAACCCGGTTGGGACGAACGTTGGGAAGAATTTTCCAAATGGGCGGAACAGGGACAGGCGCTCAAAGACGAGTTGCTGCATCTGGTGGACGAAGACACCAACGCTTTCAACAAAATCATGAACGCCTTTGGTATGCCCAAGAAAACCGACGAAGAAAAGGCCGCTCGAACCGCCGCCGTTCAGGAAGCCACCAAATATGCGATTGAGGTGCCTTTCCGCACGATGAAAAAGTCGTTCGAGACCTTCGGTATCGTGAGGGCGATGGTGGAGACGGGCAACCCCAATTCGGTGACCGATGCCGCCGTGGGAGCTCTTTGTGCCCGCAGCGCCGTAATGGGGGCCTGGCTCAACGTGCGTATCAACGCTTCCAGTCTCAAAGACCGCGACTTTGCCGACAAGGTTCTGGCCGAAGCCAAGCAACTTGCCGAACAGGCCATAAAGACCGAGACCGAAATCTTGAAGATGGCCGATGAGAAAATCGGCTAAGTATCGCAAAGACGGATACAAAAAAAGGGTGGGAAATTTCCCACCCTTTTTTGTTGAGGTGATGTTGTCCTACCTCTTGATGACTTTTTTGAGGAACACGCCTCCGTTTTCGTCTACAAAGCGGAGCATGTACAGGCCGGTGGGCCATGCGGAAGCCTCTATGTTCATGAAGCCGGCACCGACGTTTTGTTCAAGCATCGTCTTACCCTCGGCCGAGAATACGTACAGGCGTCCCGCCGTTGCGAAATCCATGTGCAGCGTGGAGGTGAAAGGATTGGGGTAGAAGTGCAGGGGTGCGTCCTCCGGATTCTCTACCGCCGTATC
>CAZEOJ010000070.1:6628-8134 GCA_964513825.1 uncultured Bacteroidaceae bacterium | reverse complement strand
GCCGGAACTGTGCGTAGCCCCAGTAATCCGAAAGGATTTTGTGAATATCGCTACTCTTGGTGTCCAATCACTTTTACGTTATTGAGTTCCCAAGTCGCCATATAACTGGTATCACTCTTGTAGACGAAAGCGGTACGGATGGTCTTGCCCTTAAAGTCCGAAAGGTCGATGGCGTTCGAAGCGCGGAAGTTCCAATCGCTGCTTTGCACCAACGAAGTGGGGATGATTTCCCAGTCCGCATCATAGGGGTTCATGCCGTCTTCATAATTTTCCAGAACACGTATGGTGTAGTCGGAAGCATTGTTGCTCTTGTAGCGCAGCACGTATTGGAAAGTAAGATCGTAATAGTCGAAGTCGTCGTCCAAGGTAAAGGCGGGCGAAATCAGCCAGTCTTCGTTCTTGGTCTTGTTGCTGCCGTTTCCCTGCACCATCATGCAACCGCCGCCATAGGTCCCGAATGTCCATTCGGCCGGTCCTTCCGCATCATAGGTGATGAAGTTGTGGTTGCTGCTCGAGAAAGTTTCATAGAAAAGGGTACGGCTCAGAGGAGCGGTTGAATCGAATTGCGCGATATTCAAGTCGCTGAACTGCCGCAGGTAGAATTGCTCAGTTTCTCCGTAAATGGCATAGATGCAGAGCATATCGCCCTTTCCGGCCGGCACGGGGCGGCGGAAGAAACGGCAGGCGCTGCTGGTGCGCAGGGTCAGACCCGAGCCTGTTCCGTTAATCGTGAAGATACGGTCGGACGAGGTGGGATTGCTGCCCGAGGGAGGGGCGGGTGCGAATTCCTGACCGATTTCGTCGGGCGCGAATTCCACATTGCGCAACAGAACCAATTGATTGTAGAGTCTGCTGGAGAGTTGCGCGGCATCGGTGATTTCGATGGGTTGCGGCATATCGGCTTCGTCGGCAGGCGCCACCCCGTAACGGAACACGTTCTGCATGAAAACCTCGTCGGGAATACGTCCCAGTCCTACCGCTCCGTTGTCGTCCTTATAACGGAAGCCCATCTGCGGCAGATTGTTATACCGGCCTATATACAGGCCCGTACATTTGAGATAGAATTTCTGCCCGAGGGGGAAGAAGTTATAGAGGTTGGTCTTGTCGATGGCCAGGTTCAAGGCATAGGTGTCTTCGGGGTCGGCCTTGGGGTCGAAGGCATCGCGCACATACATGCTCTTGTAGATGTTGCCCGAGATGTCGTTGCCTAGCACCTCCAGCAGGAGATAGTAGTCTTCGCCCGCCTCGCTCTGCGTGATGGAATCGAAATTGCCGGGAAAATGCCCCTCCAACTCCTCCACCGACACCACTTTGGCGTTTTCGGGCAGGGTAGGGATAGTCCCCGTGGTGTCGGGCGAGGGGTCGCGTTCGAAACGGACGCAGGAAACCGCACCCGTTAGGAAGACAAGCGCTAAAAATAATTTGCTGTATTGTATCGTTTTCATAATCTAAAAATTATTCTTCAAATCCAATCAAGTCGTTCTTGTCGCGGAAATACAACTGGGC
>CAZEOJ010000070.1:0-6528 GCA_964513825.1 uncultured Bacteroidaceae bacterium | reverse complement strand
CGTGTTGGTCACATCGGCCATGCTTACCCGCAAAGGTTCGGGGGCATTGGCGGCCGAGGCATAGCCTTGGCGGTGGAAATGCACGTCGCATTCGCTTTCATACAGACGCTCGGTGGCACCCTTGCCTTGCCGTCCGATCTGGGGTTGTCCCCGATAACGGCCGAAGGCCAGCCCGTTGAGGTCGATCACCAGTCGCTGTCCCACCGGATATTTGTGGCAGTTATTGGTCATTTCGATTTCGATGTCGATGCCGGCGGTTGTGTCCTGCATGTAGATTTTCTTGTAGATAGTGCCACCCACATCGTTACCCGTCACCACACCTTCTATATATAAGGCCGTGTCGATAGGCGCATATTCCACGTCCGTGGCAAACATATTCAGGAATTCGCGTATCGTGATATTGGCCTTGAGGTCGGTGGTGGGCGCTTCGGGCATCACAGGGTCACCCACGCAACCCACGCAGGCCATCAGGATTCCCACTACGGAGAGGCCACCGAGATATTTTATCTTTTTCATCTTCTTTCTGTTTTTAGGTTAGAAACGAATGCTCGCATTGATAAAGAATGTGGTGCCGTAGGCGTAGAAATAACGCGGAGGATATTTGTCCACATTGTGCTCGTAGTAGTCGAAACGACGCTGTTCGTAGCCTCCCGTGCGGATGTTGCGGTTGTTGGTGCAGTTCTGTACCGAGGCGTTGAGATTGAGCTGACAACCCTTGAAACGGAAAATCTTGCCCACCGAAATATCGAGCGTCCAGCCTCCGCTCAGCCTTTCTTCGTCGAGAATGGCGTGCAGCAGCGCGGTATTGTCTTGCGGAACACCCTCGATAGCGGCCTGCGAACGACGCTCGGGGTTCATGCTCAGATAGTTCCACGCGGCGTAGTTGACATTGGCATTGATGAAGATGCTGAAAGGCGCCTGGTAGTTCAAGCCGAGCGAGCCGGCCAGCTGCGGTGTTCCCGTCACATGGTAGTTCTTATAATAAATGGTGTTCGACTGGTCGTCGAAAGCGCCGTTCTCCGCCGAAATCGTGGCCGTGGGGTTGTTGGTGTAGCGGTAGTTGCCCACATTGCCCACCAAGGTGGCGCTCAACTGCGGCATGATCTTCACGTCCAAGCCCAGCTCGATGCCCTGATGCACCTGGTTCACGTTGTTGAGCGTATAGTTGACGAAGGTGCGGTAGTCGTCGTGATAGAAACTGAAAGACTCCATGCCGTCGAAGAACATGGTGTGGTAGAGCGTCAGACGTCCCGACACCACGGGGGTCTGCAACATATAATTGAGGTCTACCGAGAAAATCTTTTCGTTCTGGAGGTTGGAGGCCACCACATCCTTGACGCGGGGCGATACGTAGGCGTCGCGGATATAGGGGGCGCGGGTCTTCCACGCCACGTTGGCGTAGAGGTAGTTGCGGCCGTTGATTTTCCAGGTGGCACCGGCCTTCACGCCATAGTTGAAGAAGCTGTGTACATCACCCTTGCCCTTGGAATTGTCGGGGGCCCGTCCGTTGCGCATCTTGCCGTAGCGCCAGAAATTGGAGTTGGAGAACTCGGCTCCGGCGTAAACGTCCCAGTGCGCGAGCTCGAACTTGGCCAAAGCGAACAACTGTTCGTATACCAGGTGCATATCGTAGTTGTAGCCGTAGATGTCACCCTCTTTCACGATACGGTTGGGGTTGTCGAGGTCGTTTTGGATCTCGTCCGCGTCCGAAGAGAAGTCGCGTTCGGCGAACTGGTCGATGTCGAGCCAGTAATTGCCGCCCAGAAGGTCGTCGATGGTCTTGAAGTTGTGGGTGATGCTGTTGCGCACCCGGGCGCCGGCGTTGAGCTTGACCTGGTCGGAGAAACGATGATTCATCACCGAGCTGATATCAAAGTCGTTGACATCGTTGCGACGGTCTTCCACCACATATTTGGATTGTTTGCCCTGCGCTTTCTGCAGATAGTTGACCTCGTAGAGTTCGTCCCAGTTGATCTGGCTCTTGGACGGGTCGGTGCGCCAAAGTTCGGCGATCATGGCCGACACGGCGGGGTCCTCGTAGTAGGAGGGCAGGTAGCGGTAGTAGTCGGGACGGGGGTCGGGCGCGTCGTACCAGTTGAGCGAGGTGGTGCCGTAGCGGCCGAACTGATAGCTCGCCGTGGTGGTTATCTGGGTGTTGTCCTTATCGTAGTCCCATACCAGTTGGAACGTGGGCAGGAACATCTGACGGATGCGCGCCGAACGTATCTTGCCGTCCTGATAGCCCCAGTTGCCGTTGTAGTAGTTGGTTCCCACCAAATCATACACCTCCTGATACGAACCGCCCTGCGTGGTGCGCTTGGTCGGCGCGCCGAAGGCCACGAAACTCAGTGCGTGGCCGCTTTGACGGAAGCGTTTCTCGAAAGAGAAATAATAACCCAGACTGGCGTAGGCCAGACCGTCGGGCACGCCGCCCTTGTCGGTCAGTTTCTGCGTGTAGGCATCGGTGAAGCCCGGCACCCGCACCTTGGTGTTCGGATTATATACCAAACCGTTGCCCAGACGCGCCGAGAGGCTCAGCGACACCGCCCAGCCGTTGGGCATCAGGCCCGAGCCGTAGGTGTACATAAGACGCTGGGTATAGGTACGGTTGGTGATGGAGTAGGTCACCTTGTGCTGCTTGGGAATGGCCGAGGCGCGCATGTTGATGTTCTGCTCGCCGCCGATGTTGCCCGCGCCGAAGTTGCTCGGGTTGAGGCCGCTCACGGCTTCCTTGTTGCGCACGGCATCGTTGAGCCCGCCCCATTCCGACCACGAGGCGCGGCCGCTTTCGGGGTCGTTCATCAACGCACCGTTCACATACACATTGTTGTAGCGGTTGTCGTAGCCCCGCGCCTTGAAGTAGGCGAACCCGAGATTGTAGCCCGCGTTGCGGTCGAACACGTCCTGCGACTGGGTTTGCAGACCGGCCACGGTCTGTCCGCCGTAGCCCATGTCCTCATCCTCGTCCAGTTCGAGCGAGGCGTTTTCGGAAGCCGGGGCGTTGACCGTTTCCTTGAGCTTGTACTGCCCGCCTTCCAAGGCCTTGACGTTAAAAACGCCGCTTTCGTAGTTGGCGGCGGAAATGGAGAGGGTGATTTTCCCTTTTTCGGGGAGATTGTTCAGAACGAACTCACCGTCGGAAGAAGTGCGGACCGTTTCGGAACCGGAGGAGACCGTGGCTCCGGCAATAGGTTTGTTGCCGTTGCCGTCTACCACGATGCCGTTGACCCGCCTTTGGGCGAATGCCGACACGGACAAGACCGCGAAGAGCAAAAGGGTTGACCAATGCTTCATTATGTGTGGATTTTGATTTTTTTCAAAAAATGCAGGAATTTGAACAAAGGTAATAAAATTTCGCTATTCGGCGGCATCTTCCGAAACGCTTTCCGCAGGGGCGTTTTCCTGGGTTTCATCCTGCGCAGGTCGCCAGCCCTCTATGATTTTGAGCATACCCGAGTAGGTGATATCACTGCGCATACTGCTCTGCACGTAGAGCGTGGCGTAGGCGTCGCGGGTCACTTTCATCTCTATATCAAAAGTCTCCCCGATCTGATAGACCTTGAACCGGACGCGGTAGGCGCCCCGTTTCAGGGTGTCGACGGTATAGTCCGCCAGGGGAGCGTCTAGGTCGAGGGTAAGGTTCTGCGACACAGCGAGGTTGGGGGAGGAGAAGCGGCCGATAAAAGGCAGCGAGGCCTGCGCCTTGCCCCGCCGCACGAAAAACGGGGCGGGCACGGAGAGCCGTCGCACACCCTGCGCCAGAAAAACCTGGTCGATTTCTACGGCGAATGTCTTGTCGGCCAATACATAAGGAATCCAGGGCTTGGAGGGTGAGGCTCCCTGCACGGACAGCGACAGGCAGGTCATCAGCACGCCCAGCACGAAGGGCAGGAGGGGATAGATGCGGTTTTTCATAAGGGAGGGGTTTTGGATGAGCCAAAGGTAAAATTTACTTTTCGTATTTTTGCTCTTTGAAAGAAAAAGGAGAGAAAATGTTGCTCAAATCCTCGCAAAACAACCCGCTGCTGCAATACATCATCCTGCTGGTGCTCTCGTTGGCGCTGTGGGCCGGAGAGTTCCGGAGCGAGGGCTTGGGCGAATGGCGCGTGTGGCTGTCGTGGGCGGTGGCCTTGACTTCGGCGGTGGCGTTCGGAAAAGTGCTGGTGGGGCACGGCCTCTCGCGCAACGACGGGCTTCTGGCCGTCCTTTTCCTCTGCGTGGCCTCGGTGCACGGGGCGCGTGCCTTCTCCCTCTCGCTCTGCCTGTATCCCCTGGCGGTGCTCACGCTACACTATATATTAAGTGTGTACGGCAAGGACAAATCCTATCCCGCCACATTCAACATGGCCTTCCTTTGGGGCTTGATCACTATCCTGCAACCCGACCTGTTCTTTACACTCCCTTGCATCTTTTTGATACTCATCGCCTATTCTATGAATAAATGGCGGGAGTGGGTGTGCGCGGCCTCGGGCGTGGTCTTTGTCTATCTGCTTCTGTTCATTTTCCATTTCCTGCTCTACGGAACACTGCTGTGGCCCGTGTGGAACGACTGGTTCTGCTTCGGCTTTCCCGTATGGAACAGCTCCCTGTGGCTGCCGGTGGCGCTGTTGGCGCTGATGAGCCTGTTCTCGTTGGGCACGGTTCTCTCTTTCCGTCAATACACCCAGACCCTCGAAATTTCGGAAAGACGCAAGTCGTCGGCTTTGGTGGTGATGTTCTTCTATTTCTTTTTCTTCTTTGCGGTGACCAAAGTGGGGTTGCCGGCCCGTTTCTTCCTGTTCTTCCCGCTGGCGTTCCTCACCTGCCGCTTCCTGTGTCACGGAAAGATTAATTTCTGGCGCGAAGCCGCCTTTCTCTTGATATTGGGAATGAGTGTATTGCAGGCGTATCTGTAATTTTTTTTCGTTTTTTAACATTTTTTAACACATAAAACTTCGATAAAATCCCATTCTGAACGATATAGGGAAAAACGAGTTTTATGATAGTAAAGACCTACGGCGCGGCCTTAGAGGGCATCGACGCTTTGTGTATCTGTGTGGAAACCAGTATTGAAACGGGTGTCAACTTTATGTTGGTGGGGCTGCCCGACAGCGCGGTCAAGGAGAGCCACTACCGCATCGCCACCGCCTTGGAGCACTACGGCTACAAGATTCCCGTCAAGAAAATCGTCATCAATATGGCTCCGGCCGATATGCGCAAGGAGGGTTCGGCCTACGACCTCACCTTGGCTATGGGCATTCTGGCGGCCTCGGGGCAGTTGCCGCAGGGCTCGGAAACCCCTTTGGTGCAGGAGTATATGATGATGGGCGAGTTGTCGCTCGACGGGCGTCTGCAACCGGTAAAGGGCACGCTTCCGTTTGCGCTCGAAGCCAAAAGGCAGGGATTCAAGGGAATTATTTTGCCTTTGAAGAATGCGGCGGAGGCGGCGATGGTGCGCGACATCCCCGTGTATGGGGCGGAGAACTTGAAACAGGTGGTGGATTTCTTCTCGGGAAAGGAGGAGGCGTTGCGGCCTTTCGCGGGGTTGCCGGTAGAGGAGGTGACGCAGGGGAGGGACGTGCCCGATTTCTGCGAGGTGAAGGGGCAGTCGTTCTGCAAGCGGGCGTTGGAAATCACGGCGGCGGGCGGTCACAATATCCTCATGATAGGACCTCCGGGGTCGGGAAAGACGATGCTCGCGCGGCGGCTGGCGGGCATCCTGCCGCCGCTCACCGTGGAGGAGGCCTTGGAAACCACCAAGATCTATTCGGTTTCGGGTAACCTGCTTCATGCGAACCGTCTTATGACGCAGAGGCCTTTCCGCGACCCGCATCATACGATCAGCTACGCGGCTTTGGTGGGCGGGGGACCCTATCCGCAACCGGGCGAGATTTCGTTGGCGCACAACGGGGTGCTGTTCCTCGACGAGTTGCCCGAGTTCGCCCGTTCCACGCTGGAGGTGCTGCGGCAGCCGCTGGAAGACCGTAAAATCAGCATCTGCCGTGCCAAGATGCGGGTGGAATATCCGGCGGGCTTTATGTTAGTGGCCTCGATGAATCCTTGTCCCTGTGGGTATTACAATTCTCCCGACAAGGCCTGCACCTGCAAGCCCAACGAGATAAGCCGCTATATGGGCAAGATTTCGGGCCCGTTGATGGACCGTATCGACATGCAGGTGCAGGTGTTGCCGGTGCCCTACAAGGAGTTGGCCTCGGACGCGGTGTCCGAGAGGAGCGAGGTGATCCGCGCACGGGTGGTGGAGGCGCGCCGACGGCAGTCGGCGCGCTTTGCCGAGGAGGGCGACGGCCTGTTCTGCAACGCGCAGATGCAGTCGCGCCACATCCGGAAATACTGCCGTCTGGACGCGGCCGCCGAACGCCTGATGACCGATGCCATGAAGCATTTCGGGCTCTCCGCCCGCGCCTACCACCGCATTCTGAAAGTGGCCCGCACTATCGCCGACCTCGACGGTGCCCCCGACATCCGCCAACAACACCTTGCCGAAGCCCTCCAATACCGCTGCCTCGACAAAAACGACTGGGGGCAGTA
>CAZEOJ010000069.1:4972-8340 GCA_964513825.1 uncultured Bacteroidaceae bacterium | reverse complement strand
AGGAGGATGCTTGCTTCGTAGAGGAGCCACATGGGGAGGGAGACGGCGGTGAGGGTGATGACGTCGGAGGTGGGGGTGATGACCGCGGCCACGATAAGGATGAGCACAATGGCGTGACGGCGGTATCTGCGCATGAACGAGGCCGAAAGGAAACCCATTTTGGCGAACAGCCAGCACAATACAGGTATCTCGAACACGATGCCCATGCTCAGGAGCATCGTAAAAAAGGTGGAGATGTAGGA
The DNA here is from genome assembly GCA_964513825.1 of uncultured Bacteroidaceae bacterium. Taxonomy (GTDB): domain Bacteria; phylum Bacteroidota; class Bacteroidia; order Bacteroidales; family P3; genus Pullibacteroides. The sequence goes on along the minus strand of CAZEOJ010000069.1, from coordinate 8,098 downwards.
GTTGAGCGAAATGAGGTTCTCCACTTCCCCGTCCACCTGATAGGTGCCTAAAAAACGGAATGTGAGGGGAAAAATCAACAGATACGACACGGCCACCCCCACAAGGAACATCAGATAGCCCCCTCCCACCACACGTAGCGAATATTTACGTTCGTCGGCGTAGAGCGCGGGCGAGACGAAGCGGAAAAGCTGGTAGAGGATGTAGGGCGAGGCGCAGAGGATGCCCGCGCAGAAAGAAGCCTTGATATGGGTGAGGAACTGTCCTGCCAAAGCGGTGTTGATGAGATTGATATGGAAGTCGGAGGAGGTGCCTCCCGAAAGCGGCCCGCTCAGGAAATCCAGCCAGCGGTAGATGAAGAAACCAGGGTCCTGCGGGGCGAGGATAATCGCGAAAAGCCGCTCCTTGAAGCAAAAGGCCACCACGGTAAAGAGCATCGTCACGGCCAGAATCTTGATAAGGGCCGCGCGCAATACGTCCAAATGGCTCCAAAAGGACATTTCCTGCTGTGCCATGAGAGGGATTTATTCGCCCTTGGGGGCGTCCTGGGCGTCTTTGCCGGCGTTCTCGTCCTTGTCTTTGTCCAAGCCGTTCATACCCTCCTTGAACGAGCGTATGCCCTTGCCCAGACCTTTCATCAGCTCGGGAATCTTGCGGCCCCCGAAAAACAAAAGCACCACCAAGGCAATCACGAGGATTTCCGTCCAGCCTATTCCACCTAAAAACAAGAGTTTCATTTCTATATCGTTTAATAAAGTTTTCCGTTATCGTTTGATGCGGGGTGCGGCAAAGTTAATAAAAAGCCACCCGCCCGCAATCTGCACCAGCATCCCCGGAACGCCGATGCGGAAATCCTGCGCGGCGAGATAAAAATCGCCTTTCATCGCCCACTCTCCCAAGGTTCCCAACACCTGATAGCCCAATACGATACCGGTGAGGACCAAGAGGTTGGCGCGGCGGAAGTGCGAGGCGGCGTAGCCGGCGAGCACGGCCAAAAGCACCGATTTGAGAAGGATGGCGGGCAGGGCTTCGGCGGCGGGCATCCCGAAAAGCAGGGAATTGAGCACGGGCGAAAGCATGGCCGTGAGCAGACCCACGTTGCGGCCATACAGAAAAGCCCCCGTGAGCGTAAAGAAGTAGATAGGCAGCCAACGCACGCCGCCCAGCGGAAGAAAATGGCACAGCTGGGGCAGAACGATGTTGCCGACAATAAAGAGCAGAGCCACCATATAGGTCTTGGCTTGCCTAAAAGACAATGTGATAGGTTGAATGCTTGTTGTCTGCATGATTTTATTCGGTCTTGTTTCCGTTTTCGGTTTGTTTTATGAATATTTCTATGAGCGGAAGGCAGGCTTCGGGAGTGGACGCCTCGGCGCAAAGCCTCTCCACGGGGCAGGGACCGGTGCGGGAGCGGTTCACAATTCCCTCCACCACTTCTTCGTACTGCACCTCAACGCCGTGGTTTTGAAGCATCTGCAAGGCAGGACGACTGACCACGCCGGTACGCACCCGGCTCACCCCACCCGCCACCATCATGGCGGCGGCTCCCTTCCCCACCACCTTGTCCGCGAGGGAAGCGCGGAGGAGGAGCGCGGGCGAACGGCGCAAGAGAGAGTACAGAGGCCTTACACCGCGCTCCCTGCTCGTCGCGATTTCACCGTCGGCACTTCTCACCACCAACGTATAGCCCCCCTCCTGCAAGAGCGTCCACAAATCGTCGCCCATCATAAACGCCCCTGTTTGAGATCTTCGGCAAAATGGTCTATCCGCGCCAACTCGTGGGGAATGTCTATGTTCTGCGGGCAATGCGTCACGCACCGGCGGCAACCGATGCAATGGTCGGCCTGCCGCAAGGCCGGCACCGCACGGTCGTAGCCCACCAGAAACGCCCGACGCGCCTTGCGGTAGTTCTCGTCCTGCGAGCTTTCGGGCAGGTTCCCCTCGTTCACGCACCGGTTATAGTAGGTCAGAATGGTCGGAATATCAATACCGTAAGGACAAGGCATACAGTATTTGCAATCGTTGCAGGGCACGGTGGGATAGTGCATCATCAGGTCGGCCGTCTCGTAGAGAAAGTGCATCTCCTCGCTAGTGAGCGGCTGCAACGGACAGTAAGAACGCAGGTTGTCTTCCAGATGCTCCATATACGTCATACCGCTCAACACGGTCAGCACACCCGGGTGGGTGCCCGCGAAACGGAACGCCCACGAAGCCACGCTCCGCTCGGGTTCACGCTGTTTGAGACGCGCCACGATATGGTCGTGCACCTTGGCCAGACGGCCTCCCAGCAAAGGTTCCATGATGACGGCGGGAATGCCCCGTTTCTCGAGCTCGCCGTAGAGATATTCGGCGTTGGTGTTGCGGGGATTGATTTCCTTGGCGTGCTTCCAGTCGAGATAGTTGAGCTGGATCTGCACGAAATCCCACTGGTATTTGTCGTGTTCGGCCAAAGCGCGGTCGAAGACGGCGATGTCTCCGTGGTAGGAGAAGCCCAGGTTGCGGATCCGTCCCGCTTCGCGCTCCTTCATCAGATACTTGAGCATACCGTTGTGGATGTAGCGCTCCTCAAACTCCTTCATGCCGTTCTCGCCCATACCGATGGCGTGCAGCAGCATATAATCGATATAGTCGGTCTGCAACTCCTTGAAAGAGTTGTGATACATCTTGACCGAGGCGTGGTGGCTCCATGTGGAGGGGGCGAAGTTGGACAGCTTGGTGGCGATGAAATACTTGTCGCGCGGGTGGCGGGAAAGGGCGATGCCCGTGGCGTGCTCGGAACGGCCCTTGCAATAGGCGGGCGAAGTATCGAAATAGTTGACACCGTGGGCAATGGCCATATCCACCAAACGGTTCACAGCCTCCTGGTCTATCATGTCTTCGCCGTCGCGCGTGCTGTCCTCCACCGTCGGCCACCGCATACAGCCGTAGCCCAGAATCGACACCTTGTCGTGGGTCTTGGGGTTTTCCCGATAGGTCATCTTATCGGTGGGAATGGGGCCTGTGGCGGTTCCCTCCGCACTCAAAACGTCTTTTTTTCCGCACGAGGCCGCCAGCGCGCCCCCTGCCACGGCGGCCGTGCCCAAACCCATGCGTTTGAGGAATTCACGGCGGCTCATCGAGTTCTCTTT
>CAZEOJ010000069.1:0-4872 GCA_964513825.1 uncultured Bacteroidaceae bacterium | reverse complement strand
TTCTTGGCTTTCATCATCGTTCTGATTTAGAGGGTGCGATGTATTTCGTTGCCTTCCACGTAAATGGCGCTGAAAGGACGCGAGGGACAAAGGTTCTCGCAAGCGCCGCAGCCTATGCAGCGTGCTTCGTTCACCACGGGAATCTTAGGCGAGAAAGGGTCACCCGCCACCGACGGCACCATCTGAATGGCGCCCGACGGACAATGACGCGCGCAGTTGCCGCAGTCCACCCCCTTGGCCAGAGGCAGGCAGTTTTCTTTCACCCACACCGCATGGCCAATCTGAATGGAGGCTTTTTCGGCCTTGCTGATAGGGTGGAACGCACCGGCGGGGCAGACCTCCGAACACTTGGTGCATTCGGGACGGCAATAGCCTCTTTCGTAGGAAGATTCGGGCTGCATGAACGTCTTGAAGTCGGAGGAGGGACGCAACACGCCGTTGGGACAGTTGGCCACACAGAGCTGACAGCCCACGCAGTGCCTTTCCATATGCCACAGACCCACCGCGCCGGGCGGCACGATACGCGTATGGCGGTGCGGGGCCTTCTTGTCGAGAATCACGGCCAAACCGCCGTCCACGGTCTTTTCATGCGCCTGTGCCAGCGCGCTTCCTCCCAAAGCCGCCGTCGCCACGAGAAAATTGCGGCGCCCCTTGTCGGGAACGGCCTCCGTGGCGGTCTTGGGTTGTTTTTCGGGATGCGAGAAGGTGATGGCTTTCTCGTGACACTGGTCGATGCAATCCATGCAGCCCACGCAGCGGCTGTAATCGACCTCGTGGCGGGCGGCATCGATGCACTGCGCCTTGCATTGGCGGGCGCAAAGACCGCAGTTGACACATTTGCTTGTGTTTATGACGGGCTTGAACCAGGCGTAGCGCGACAGGAACCCCAACACCGTGCCCACGGGACATATCGTGTTGCAATAAAGACGGCCCTTGCGCCAGGCCAATACCGCCAAGACCACGAACAGCACGCAGGCGGTGACGAAGAGCGCCACGTTCCGGATCCAGATGTCGGTGCGGTGGAAAGCGTAGCTGTCGGCACGCTCGGCGAGGGCGGCCAGCAGGTTGTTGCCCCACGCCCATACGGGCGCGAAAAGGTTCTGCGCGATGATGCCGTAGGTGCTGTAAGGCGCCAACAGGGCCATCACCGACCCTATGCCGAAAATCACGGCCAGGACAAACACGCCCAGCATGATGTAGCGCAAGATGTTATGCGCTTTTGCGTAGCGGAGGCGGAAACGGTGTTTCTTGCGGCGGGCGGACAGATGATTGAAGAAGTCCTGAAACACACCCAAGGGGCATATCACCGAGCAATACACACGTCCGAATACAAGCGTGAGCAACACGAGGGCAATCACCACCCCCGCATTCAGCGCCAAAACAGCGGGCAAAAACTGGATTTTGGCCATCCACCCCCACCACGTCTGCGCCAGACCCGAAAAATCGAGAAAAAGCAACGTGATTCCGACAAAAAACACGAGGGCGAGAACAATCCGTATCTTTCGAAGCATCCGTATAAGTTTTTAACTGTTATTCCTCTATCAGATATTTTTCTATCATCTCGTCGGGGAAAGGCGCGGGGCGGTGACGTTCCATGTTGAAATAATAACCTGTCTGCCATGCGGTGGCGTATATCTTCTCCCCTTCCTCGATCACGAACTCGGCTTTCCAGCGGCCTTTGCGCGTGAGCCATATCCAGCACCGCCCCTGCGGTCGGCAACCGAAGGTGACGGGGTGCTTGTATTGGATATGCGTCTCGGCCAGAATGGGCGAGGAGTGGTCTTCGAGCATCTTGGTGAGTGGAAAATACTTATCGAGAATGGCCATCCGCATATCTTCCAACCACTTGATATATACTGTATTGCTGATAATCTGCATATAGTCCACATCGTAGGTGTGCACCACGATGGGCATCTCCACATACATCTTGCGTGCTTCGTCCATGACTGTCGGTTATGCTTGTCTGCGAATATACTATATTTTTTGTTGGGCGGGATATTTTCTGCGGAAAAGGAGGGTCTGGACGAGGCCGCGGGTGGCGAGGAACGCGAGGAAGGCCGTCCACAGGGCGCGGTTGCCGCCTTGCGGCCACAGCAGATACAGGCCGAGGAACACCGCCAGGGCGATGAGCATGGTGATTACCAGTTGGCGCGAGAGGGTGGTGCCCACAAACACGCCGTCCCACATAAAGGCCGCAAAGCCCGCCAAGGGCGTGAGTGCCGCCCACGGCAGGAACACGGCGGCAACCGCGCGTACCGTCTCCTCGTCGGTGAGCAGGGCGACAATCGCGTTTCCGAAAAGCAGGTAGACGAGCGTGACCGAGACGGCCAGCCCCGCGCCCCACCGCATCACGATCTTGACGCAGCGGCGCAGGGAGCGGTGGTCGGCAGCGCCGAGGAACTTGCCCGCAAGTGCCTCGGCGCTGAAAGCGAAACCGTCGGCCAGATACGAGAAAAAGTAGAAGAACTGCATCAGAACGGTGTTGGCCGCCAGCACCACCGCTCCCTGCGCCGCCCCCGCCTTGGTGAACCAGGTGGTCATCACGATAAAGCACAACCCCCGCAGCATCATGTCGCGGTTGACCACAAAAAAACGTCTGAGCGGCTTGGGCTCGAACACGTCGCGGCGGGAAACACGCGCCAGACGGTATCTGCGCAGGAACCACAGCCCCGCGCCGAGGCCCGCCCACTGCGCCGTGAGCGTTCCCACGGCCACGCCCGGCACCTGCCACCCCAATCCCAGCACCAGTCCCACGCTCACCAATATATTAATAATATTTATAACGAGCGACGTTCCCATCAGCATACGCGAGTTCTGCATCCCCAAGAACCAGCCCGAAAGCGCGTGGGTGGCCAGCACGGCGGGAGCGCCGTAAATCAGAATACGGAAATATTGGGCGGCGAAGACAGCCGTTTGAGGGTCGGCGGCTATAATCTTCTGCATCAGCCACAAGAGAGGGTTTTGCAGAGCCACGAGCGCGAGCCCTATCAACACCCCCACACCCAAAGAACGGTAGAGGGTGAGGGTCTGCGCACGGGTGTCGTCGGCCCCGTAGGCCTGCGCCGCCAGGCCCGACGCACCCGTGCGCAGGAAACCGAAAAGCCAGTAAATCATGTTGAACATCAACCCGCCCACGGCAATGGCACCGATATACACCGCGCTCCCCATGTGTCCCGTGATGGCCGTGTCGACCAAAGACAGCAAAGGCGTGGTGATATTGGCCACGATAGCCGGTATTCCGATTCTCAGAATATCTTTATTGAGCGAGGACATAACCGATCAACGGTTCCGCATGGCCGCGGCCACGAAAGCGATGAAGAGGGGGTGCGGATTCTCGACCGTGCTTTTGTATTCGGGGTGATACTGCACGCCCACGAAAAACGGATGGGCGGGTATCTCCACCGCTTCCACACGGGTGATTTTCTTGCCCGAGGCGTCTTTGCCCACGTTCACGCCCGCCACTTTCATGCCCGCCTTCTCAAAATCCTTGATGACGGCGTTGTTGAATTCGTAGCGGTGGCGGTGGCGTTCGGAAATGGCCTCCCTGCCGTAGATTTCCGCCAGAAGACTGCCTTTTTTGAGCGAGCAGGGATAGGCGCCCAGACGCATCGTACCGCCCAAGTTCTCCACCTTCTTCTGGTCTTCCATGATATGGATCACCGGGTGTTTGGTCTTGGGATTCATCTCGGTGGAGTCGGCGTCTTTCCAGCCCAGCACGTTGCGGGCGAACTCTATCACGCCGCACTGCATACCCAGGCAGATGCCTAAAAACGGGACACGGCGGGTGCGGGCGTATTCGATGGCGGTGAGTTTGCCGGCTATGCCCCGCTTGCCGAAGCCGGGCGCCACCAAGATGCCCTGACAGTCGCCCAAGGCCTTCTCCACGTTCGCTTTGTTGAGCTGCTCGGAATGCACCATTTTCACCTGCACCTTGCAGGCGTTCATGGCGCCGGCCTGCAAAAAGGCCTCCAAGATAGACTTATAGGCATCGTGAAGTTCCACATATTTGCCCACCAACGCAATCCTCACCTCGTGGCGCGGATGCTCCAGACGGCGCAGAAAAGCCTTCCATGCCGTGAGGTTGGGCTTGCCGCCGTAGGGCAGCTTGAGGGTGCGTAACACTTCGCGGTCGAGCCCCTCCTGCATCATCATCAACGGCACCTCGTAGATGCTCTTGGCATCGCGGCTCTCTATCACGCATTCGGGACGCACGTTGCAGAAAAGCGCCACCTTGTCGCGCGCGCTGCGGCTGATGGGGTGTTCGGTGCGGCAGACAATCATGTCGGGTTGCAGACCCTGTTCCAGCATCGCTTTCACCGAGTGCTGGGTGGGCTTGGTCTTGAGCTCGCCCGCCGCCGCCAGATAAGGCATGTAGGTGAGGTGTATCACCATCACGTCCTCGGGGCTCTCCCAGGTGAGCTGGCGCACGGCCTCGATATAGGGCAAGGATTCGATGTCGCCCACGGTGCCGCCTATTTCTGTGATTATCAAATCAAATTGACCGCCTTCGGCCAAAAGTTTGATGCGGCGTTTGATTTCGTCGGTGATGTGGGGAACCACCTGCACGGTGCTGCCGAGGTAGTCGCCGCGCCGTTCCTTCTCTATGACGGATTGGTAGACACGCCCCGTGGTGACGTTGTTGGCCTGCGAGGTGGGGACGTTGGTGAAGCGTTCGTAATGCCCCAGGTCGAGGTCGGTCTCGGCGCCGTCTTCGGTCACGTAGCACTCGCCGTGTTCGTAGGGGTTGAGCGTGCCCGGGTCGATGTTGATGTAGGGGTCGAGCTTCTGAATGGTGGTCTTGTAGCCGCGTGCGAGCAACAGACGCGCCAACGACGCGGAGATGATGCCCTTGCCCAACGACGAGGCCACCCC
>CAZEOJ010000068.1:0-8352 GCA_964513825.1 uncultured Bacteroidaceae bacterium | reverse complement strand
AAAGGGGAAAGTTCGGCCTCAATCCTTAAAGACTCACCGACATCGAGAGGAAGAACATACGGGCACGGAGGCGGTAATCCAGCGTGTAGCCGCTGGCGGCGGAAAGCGCGGAATACACGTAATGGCGCTCGTTGAGCAGGTTGTCGCAGGAAAACGTCCAGCGGAATTTCTTGTACGCGTATTCCAGGCCGGCGTCGAACAACACGAAATCGGGCTTGTTGTCGGAAGCGGCGTTATAGTAGTGGTCCGCCCCTATATGGAGGCGTATGCCGAGGGGCAGACGGAACTGCAACAGCACGCGGTTGTCGTCGCTCAACAACGGTTGCAGGCTTTCCCCCTCGCGCTGTCGGGAAAGCGAGTAGAGCACATGCCCCGTATACGCGAATTTGAGAAACGGGAACGGACAGAACGAGAAATCGAGCGCGGCCTGATACGATTGGCCGTAGCTGGTGCTCACCTTGCCTTGCAGGAGGAAAGGCATTTGGAAATAATCGGCGCCCACACTCAGTTTCAGCACCGTTTCCCAACGACGAAAATTCTTGTTCAGACTGAGGTTCGCGTACACATCGTGCCACAGCCGTCGGCTTCTTTGCGTGATTGTGGTGGAGTAGATGCCGATGAAATCCATACCGTAGAGCACACGCGGCGCGCCAAGGTCGTAGCCCAACGAGAAATCGACAAAGAATAAGTGAAATATATCCTTATGGTTCAGCCTGAAAAGAAGATGGTGGCGGATGCCTTCGGTAAGGTCGGCGCGGTAACGGCTCAGGCTCCGGTATGTGTTGAGGATAGCCCCTTCGTAGAGGCGGTTCACCGCAGGCTCATCGTAGACAAGCCCGTAATGGAAACGCATTCCCACCGAAGCGGAGGCCGTATAGGTAATGTTCAGTTCCGGTTCCACAAAAAAACGGTGCCGCATCGCGTCGCTTCCCGTTGTGTTGCAGAGTGCCGTGAAATGATAGGCCAACGGCACCAACAGTTCGGCTTCCCAACGCGAGGATTTGTGATACAGTTGCAGCATGGGCGCCACGTTGAGACGGTGCAGCCGCAGACGGTTTTCGCACGGAAGGGCATCGAGGATAAACCGAGGATAACGCAAATCGCTTTCCAGGCGGTTGAAACGGTAGTCGGCGCGGACGGCCGGCGCAAGGGTAAAGGAGCCGAACTTGAGTTTGCGGAAAAAGGTGGTCTGCATCTTGGCGGCGAAACCGTCGGAAACCACCTGTTGCACGGCTCCGGCGTAAGGGTTTCCCTGCCCCGCGCCCGAGGCCGAATCCACACGCAACGTATAGGGCTTGTGTTCGTAATCGAGGTTCAAATCTATGTTATAGCCGCTGTGCGCCCCCGTGCGGTGCGTGAAATAGAGGGACGACGTGCCTCGGAAAACACGCAGGCCGTAGCCTTGCTTCATGCCGTTCACCGTGGCGGCGATGTCGTTGAAGTCGCCCGAAAAGGCATTCTCGTTCGAAAGGTAGTAGCGCCGGGTGTTCTTCTTGAAACTCAAATCGGCCGCCACCTTGTGGGTGTAGAAGGTGTTGCCTATATCTTCCCGGATGACGTTGAGCGAGGAATCATCGGGCAGCATCCAGCTCGTTACGGCCTCGCTGCGGCGGTCCTCCCTGTCGTGGAGGTAGAGCGCGTCGATGCCTATCACCAAATCGTCGCCGGTTTTTATCAGATTGTGGAATGAGGCGGCTTGCGAGCGGTTGTCGTAATGGTATTTCTTCGCGATGTCGGGCGCGGAGGCCATGCCGGGCGAAGTGAGCGTGGGGTTGAGCGCGGAAGCCCCGCCGTCGGTATGGTCGGCAAGTTCGTAACGCAGGTCGTGCCCCCGGTTGTTGGCCTTGGCGGTAAGGATATGCTGGCTCTTGCGCCCGAACAGCATACCCGCACCCTCGCCCTCATAAAGCCCTTTGTCGTCGTAACCCCCGCCCGCCGCCAACGAAGCGATGAACACCCCTTTCGACGACGCCTTGAGCCGCAGGTTGAGCGTGGTCTTGTCGGACGGCATCAAACCCTCCAAAGCCTTTATCGACTGATGATTTTCCAAAATCTCGACGGTGGCGATATGCCGGGGCGAAATGTTTTTGGTGGCGATGCCGTAACGCCCTTTGAGCAAATCCATTCCCTCAATCGTAAAATCCACCGGCTTGCCTTTGTAGAGGATACGCCCGCTTTCCTGCACCTGTATGCCGGGCATTTTCCTGAGCACATCTTCCAGCACCGCATCGTCCTCGCTTTGGAAAGCCGCCACATTATACACCAAGGTATCGGAGCCTTTCGCCACAATCCTGTCGGCCTGTATCCTCACCTCTCTCAGTTCGACTACCGTCTGTGCGTACACACCGCCACCCGTTCCCGCAAGCAAGAAGAGAAGGAGGGACACGCACAAGCCGGATGCCGGTTTCATAGGCGGGTGGTTTATTCCAATTCTATGGGATTATAGTAAAATTGAAGGGAAAATTCTTTTTCGCCGGCAGGATGACTGTTCTCGTAATCGTCGAGAATCTTGATGCGGAAGCCCAATGTCTGCGACAGGAACACATACGGTTGCGCGAACATGGTCTCGATAAGGTGGCGCGCCTGCTGCCGGGTGCTTTTCTGTGTCACGAACTGTTTTTCTCCCAAAGGAACATCCACCGGCTTGATGCCAGTCAACTCCCAGCGGTAATCGCCGGAGGTGTCTTCTATCCTTACGATAAGTCCCGGCAGTCCGTCGAACTTATAGGGGCCGGCGTGTACCGCCACATCGGCACAATACCAGGCGATATAGCGCCTTCCCTTGTAATCGGTGACGGCCTTCCGACAGGCAAAGCCCACCACGCTGTCGGTTTCGGGCAGAAGTTGCCAGTTGAATGTCGCTGGCTTTTCCTCGTAGCGCAGTATCGGGCCGGTAAAGAGGGTGCGGAACAATGTCCAGGACTTGCCGTCGGGCGCGATGAAATACGTGGCGGGATAGGCCGGCATATTATACGTATAGCGTTGCAGCGTATCGGTATAGGGCGTTTTGGTATCTTTCCGGTCTATCACCTCCAACAGTTCGGAAGCGTCCCGCCGATACCCGTTCTTGCCTACAAAAACGATACGGTTGTCTTGATAGCGTTCTTCTTTCCCCACGTCCCAAAACGACATTCTGTAACGGAGCTTGACAAAGGCCGTATCATAGACCGTCTGTTTTTCCCACTTCCAATCCGACTGCGGATGCACGATATACGGGTCGGGGACATACCCGGCCTCAAACCACAGCATCTGCGCGTGAACGGCAAACGGGAACACCAAAAAAAATGGGAGGATGTATTTTTTCATTTTCATCCTCCCAAGATACAAAAATTTTTACAAACGCCTATTCGAACACGATGCTGGAAGCACCGCTTTCTCTGGATTTAAGCACTTTCGGATGGCCTTTCACGCGGATTGTGGAAGAGCCGGAAGCGCTGCCCGAAAAGGTTTCCGACACGGTCAGGTAGGCATCGGACGCACCCGAGAGCGAACCCTCGAAGGTCTTTACCGGAAATCCATACATCTTGGCTTCCGAGGCTCCCGAGAGCTCCATATCCATATCGTTGCCGCTGCCTTTCATCTCCAGCTCCGAAGCGCCCGAGAGATCTATATCCAATCTATTCACATCCAGCATCTCTCCCTCCAACGAGGAGGCACCCGAGAGCGTGACGTTCAGATTGCCCACGTTCAGCATCTTCCCTTCGAAAGAAGACGCGCCCGAGAGCGAGATATTCATACCTTGGTTCCGGGCGTCATACACACCCTCCATTTCGATATCCGAAGCACCGGAGCCTGTTATCTTTCTCAATTCCTTGAAATGGACGATGGCTCTGAGGCCACGCACGCTGCTATGTACAAAATGGTAGGTGTAGCCTTTTTTCATGCCGATGAACAAATTGTTTCCGGTTTGCTTGACATCCACATATTTTTCCGCATCGGGCGGAATCACCAACTCCACCGACTCGTAGTCGGCGGGAACCAACTCCACTTCAAAAGCATGGGATGCATTCACGGCGTTGAAGCCCGACATTTTACTGTACTTCTTGCTGATAGGAGGTTCGCTGCAATCGATGCGCGTGCAGGAGACGCTCCAAAACGCTGCCATAAGCGTCAGAACGAAGAATCCAATCTTTTTCATCTTGCGTTTATTTAGGTTTGTTTATAAAATCATCGTATCGGGGTTGCAAATATAGTGAAACTTTTATTAATTTAGGAGAGCCACAGGTAGAAATCGCGGACAAGGGAGCGGTAGGCGGGCGTGTAGTGTCCCTGCGGGTCTTGAAGCACGAGGGCGGTTTCGCGCGGGGCGACAGGTTGACCCTGCGGAGAGTCGGCGGGCACGACACGCCATTGCGCCAAAAGACGCGCACAATCCTTGCCCTCCTTGAAATACACGCGGGTGAGCCTCTGCAAACGCAAGAGCGGGGCGACTTCCGGAAGCAGACCCTCGATCTGCGCGTAGGCACGGGGCGGCAGCACCATAGCCAACACACCTCCCGGCCTAAGCAGACGTTGCACCTGCCGCAGAAGTTCTCCGAAAGGCAGGCTTTCGGCGTGACGCGAGAGATTGCGGCGGGCGTGGGGCGAAAGCAGGTCTTCCGAAAAATAAGGCGGGTTGCTCAACACCGCGTCCACACTGGCGGCAGGGAGGGTATCCGCATAAGAAAGAAAGTCGGCCTGCACAGCCTGCAACGCCTCCGCCCACGGCGAGGCGGCGAAATTCTCGGCGGCATCCTGCACCGAACCCGCGTCCATGTCTATGCCCGTGATGCGGAAGTCGCCCCGCGCAACGGCACCGACACGCTGGGCAGTCATCAAGGCTATCAGACCGCAACCGCATCCCACATCCAAAAACGTGCCCGAAGACGGCAACTCCGCCCAGGCCCCCAGCAACACCCCGTCCGTACCCACTTTCATGGCCGAACGGTGATGCTTCACCGCAAATTCCTTAAATCGAAAATCAGTCATGAAGATAAAAATCCACCAGCCCCTCGGGAGCCTGCACATACAGACGACGTTCGCCCCGCTCCACCTTTTCCAGAAAACGGTCGATGAGCGGCACCAGGATTTCCTTTCCCGAAGCGTGGTCGATGCACAGCACGGGTTGCGGGCCGTTGTCCATAATCTCGCGCAACACGCCCAACACGCCCTTTTCGGCATCCACCACCTCAAAACCTATCACCTCATGAAAATAGAACTTATTGCCCGTCAACGGAGGCAACACCTCCAAAGGCAGATACAGTTCGCAACCTATCATTCTTTCCGCCTCCTCCAAACCCATGCCCTCAAAGTGCAGAACCGCCCCGTTGGGACGGATTTCCACGCGCTCCAAAAAATAAGGCACCAGCGACTTCTTCTCCCACACCAGCACCGAGTCCATCTGCGCGTAGTCCGAGGGATTGTCCACATCGAGCATCGCCAGCACATCGCCTTTCAGACCCGACGTGCGCGACACCCGTCCCAGATAGAAACAATTTTCTTTGGTAAAGTTCTCCATATCTGTCCTTTCTACGCCTCCACCTCGCCATAGAGGTCAAAAGCTTCGGCGGAAGTGATTCTGACTTGATAAAATTGCCCCGGAAGCAGGGTTGGCGCGGCATCCGCCACGGCAGGCCGGCGAATCAACACCTCGTTGTCCACCTCCGGACTGTCGTAAACCGTTCTTCCTACATAAAATTCGCCTTCTTCCCTGTCTATCAGCACTTCATACGTCTTGCCGATGCGGGCGCGGTTCTTGCGGTAGGAAATCTCCTCCTGCAAATCCATGATTTCCTGCGCGCGGCGTTCCTTCTCCTCCTGCGGCACGGGGTCGCCGAGGAGAAACGCGGGCGTGCCTTCTTCCTGCGAATAGGGAAACACGCCGAGGCGGTCGAATCCGAAATCGCGCACAAAGGCTTTCAATTCCTCGAATTCCTTTTCTCCCTCGGTGGGGAAGCCGGTGATGAGCGTGGTGCGGAACGCGGCGTGGGGCAAGGCCTGCTTGAATTTTTTGAGCAGAGAAAGTGTTTCCTCCTTCGTAGTCGTGCGCAACATATCCCGCAAAACTTTCGTATTAATATGTTGCAGCGGAATGTCGATATAGGGACAGACCTTGCTTTCGGTGCGCATCACTTCCAGCAAATCGTCGGGAAACGCGTGAGGATAAAGGTATTGCAGACGGAGCCAATGCAAGCCCTCGATGCGGCAGAGCGCGCGCACCAAGTCGGCCACGGCGCGGCGGCCATACAGATCCATTCCGTAATAGCAGAGATCCTGCGCCACCAAGATCAACTCTTTCACTCCACCCTCCACAAGCCGCCGCGCCTCCTCCACAATCTCCTCCTGCGGGCGCGAGATATGCTTGCCCCGGATAAGCGGAATGGCGCAGAACGCGCATTGGCGGTTGCAGCCCTCCGACACTTTCAGATAGGCGTAGTGGGGCGGTGTGGTGAGTCTGCGCCGCAGAGGGTCTACAACGGCCCCGCAAGCGGCCTCGGACTGCAAAATCTGCCTCGTCTGCCGCAGCACCGCGTCCAAATCGTTCACCCCTATCCATGCGTCCACATCGGGAATCTCTTTCCTGAGTTCGGCGGCGTAGCGCTGCACCAGGCAACCCATCACGATGATATGGCCTTTCTTGCGGCGGTTTTTGCGGGCCGTTTCCCGCAGCACGGTGTCGATGCTTTCCTGCTTGGCATCCAAGATAAAGCCGCAGGTATTGATAATGGTGAGGTCGGCCGCACGGGGGCTCTCCTCGGACAGAACCGTCCAGCCCTCCGCTTTGAGATTGCCCGAAAGCACTTCCGTATCGACGGTGTTTTTGGAGCATCCCAAACTTATCACTCTTACGCTTGGCATCGCTTTATCTTTGGTTTTGAGACACTTTTCTATGCAAACAACGAATCCACAAAGGCGGTCTTGTCAAACAGCTGCAAATCGGAAATCTTCTCCCCTACCCCTATGTACTTGACCGGTATCTTGAACTGCGCCGAGATGCCGATAGCCACGCCGCCTTTGGCCGTTCCGTCCAACTTGGTGAGCGCCAAGGCGTTCACTTCGGTGGCGGCGGTAAACTGCTTGGCCTGTTCTATGGCGTTCTGCCCCGTGGAGGCATCCAAAACCAAGAGGATTTCGTGGGGCGCGTCGGGCACCACCTTTTTCATCACGTTCTTGATTTTGGCAAGCTCGTTCATCAGGCCTACTTTGTTGTGCAGACGGCCCGCCGTGTCGATAATCACCACATCGGCATCCTTGGCCACCGCCGATTTGAGGGTATCGAAGGCCACGGAGGCGGGGTCGGAACCCATAGTCTGCGCCACCACGGGCACATCGGTGCGTCGTCCCCACTCCTGCAACTGCTCCACCGCGGCGGCACGGAAGGTATCGGCGGCACCCAACACCACTTTCGCCCCGCTCTGCTTAAAGAGATAGGCCAATTTTCCAATCGTGGTGGTCTTGCCCACGCCGTTCACGCCCACCACCATAATCACATAGGGTTTCTTGCCCTCCTGCGTCCAAGGGTCGGCCACGGGCGGGTTGCCTATCAGGAGCTGCGAGATTTCCTCGCGCAGCACCTTGTTCAGTTCGGAGGTATTGAGGTAGCGGTCTTTTTTGACACGTTCCTGCAAACGGTCGATGATTTCCAACGTGGTCTCCACACCTACGTCCGAAGTCACCAACACCTCCTCGAGATTGTCCAACACCTCCTCGTCGACGGTGGATTTTCCCGCCACGGCACGCGCGAGTTTCTTCAACACGCTTTCTTTGGTCTTGTCCAAGCCCCTCTGTAACTCCTGCTTCTCCTCGGCCACCTTTTCCGCCGACCTGTTCTTTCCTAAAAATGCAAACAGCCCCATTTCTCTTTTTGTTTTTGCCCTGTCAGGCCTTTGTTCCTTAAACACAAAAAAAGGACGTCCCGAAACGCAGACGGCGCTCCGAAACATCCCTTCTCAACAAGCATATCAAAAATTACGCCTTGTTGGCGAAATATTCCTTTACCTTGTCGTTGGCTATGATTTCTTCCTTGAAAGCGTAAGCGCCGGTCTTGGGCGATCTCACCACTTTCACCACCTTGGCAAAATCCTTGCCGGTAGTGGTTTTCAGAGTTGCAACTACTTTCTTTGCCATGGCCTGAATTATTTAATTTCTTTGTGAACCGTCATTCTTTTGAGAATGGGGTTGTATTTCTTCAATTCCAAACGGTCGGGCGTATTCTTCTTGTTCTTCGTGGTAACGTAACGCGAAGTGCCCGGCATTCCGCTTTCCTTGTGTTCGGTGCACTCCAAGATAACCTGTACGCGCGCCTCTTTGTTCTTCTTTGACATATCGCTCTCCTTTTTCTTATTTCAAGGGGTGCAAAGGTAGAATATTTTT
>CAZEOJ010000067.1:0-8435 GCA_964513825.1 uncultured Bacteroidaceae bacterium | reverse complement strand
TTTACCTCACCCGGCCGAACATGATGCCGAAAAAGAGTTTGGGGCCGAGGGGAAAGTCCTGCTGGGGGCGGGAGACGTTGAAGAGGCAATCGGCCTTGACCACCAGGGCGATTTTGTCCGTGAGGGGTATGTCGGCGCCGATATAAGGCGTTACAGCCATGAAAGCGTATTTGCGGTAGCCAACCTTGGTTTCGGTGACAAAATCGACGGGACAGTCCTCAAAAAGCGCGATATGGCGCATGTTGCCCCCTCCTATCACGGCTCCTGCGAACAGGCGGAACTTGGGGAAAGGAAGCACGCCCTCGACCAACAGGCCGCCCCAGCCCACATTCGCGTGGCTCTTGTGCTTGCCGTAGGTGAGCCGCGTCACATAACCCTCGCCGCCCACGCGCAGATGCTTGCCGAAAGCCACTTTCAGGGCTCCGCCCAAGCCTACGGGCACGCCCGCCATTTTCTGCGTGAAAGTCTGCGGAGAACCGTTGGCCGTAAAGGTCACATTTCCGGCGGTGAGATAGCCGGCGTGGATCATCATCCCCCCTGTAAAGCCCCCGTATGCCATAGACGGCTTTTCCTTGGGCGCAGCCTCGCGCGGGGACGTTTCCGAACCTCTTGCAAAAGCCTGTGCAAAGCACACGTTTATAAAGAAATAAAGCGCGATGACCGCGCTCCGACAAATTCCGGTTTTCATTGTACCTCGGACGGGAATTGAACCCGTACGGCCTCATCGGCCACAGGATTTTAAGTCCTGCGTGTCTACCTATTCCACCACCGAGGCATCGGCGGATCCCGCCGCCATCCGCAAACAGCGGAACGGAAACCCCTGTCAAAAAAAAATCCCGATGTCTTGCAACGCCGGGATTTTTTGAGCGGAAAACGAGGTTCGAACTCGCGACCTCAACCTTGGCAAGGTTGCGCTCTACCAGCTGAGCTACTTCCGCAGAATGGGACGGCAAAGATACGCAGTTTTTTTAAAAAACAAAACTTTTTTGCCGCCTCCCCTATTTTTTTCTTCCCAAAAGTTTCTTGATTTCGTCTAACTTATTGAGTGCCTGTATCGGAGTGAGTGTATCGAGCTCCAAATCCAAAATCTCGTCCCGGATTTTTTCGAGCAAAGGATCGTCGAGTTGGATAAAGCTGAGTTGGTAGGGTTTATGTATTTCGTTTTCAGTGGTTTCATTTGCCTGCGAACCCCCTTTGGAGGCCTTTTTGACCGCAGGAGATTTCGATACAGCTTCCGAAGCCGTCCCGAGCTCCGCTACATTCGACCCATTTTCGCGTTCCTTTTCCAGAATTTCGAGAATTTCCTTCGCCCGACGCACCACATATTTCGGCATACCGGCCATTTCGGCGACATGGATACCGAAACTGTGTTCGGATCCTCCTTCCTCCAAGGTGCGCAGAAAAATCACGCGGTCGTCCACCTCCTTGACCTTGACGTGGAAGTTGCGGATATGCGGGTAATGGGAAGCCATTTGGTTGAGCTCGTGGTAGTGGGTGGCGAACAGGACCTTGCAGCCTTTTTGGGGCGCCTCGTGCAGATATTCGGCAATGGCGCGGGCAATGGAGATGCCGTCGTAGGTGCTGGTGCCCCGTCCGATTTCGTCGAGAAGCACCAACGAACGCTCGGTCAAGTTATTGATAATGTTCGCCGTCTCGTTCATCTCGACCATGAACGTACTTTCGCCCGAAGCGATGTTGTCGCTGGCGCCCACGCGCGTGAAAATCTTGTCGACCAAGCCGATACGCGCCGAAATCGCCGGCACGAAACAGCCCGCCTGCGCCAGCAGCACAATCAGCGCCGTCTGCCGCAGCACCGCCGACTTACCCGACATATTGGGGCCGGTAATCATCATGATGTGGCAGCCGTCCTTCGAAAAACGTATGTCGTTCGGCACGTATTCCTTCCCCGATTCCATATTCCGTTCGATGACGGGATGCCGTCCTTGGATAATCTCGAAATCGTAGTCGTTTTCCAAGACGGGACGGTGGTAGCCGTACTCTCTCGACACCCGTGCAAACGAATTGATAACATCCATATAGGCAAGCGATTGAACCGTTGCCTGAATACGTTTTATATAGGTGCAGCTCTCCCGAAGTACCGTTTGATAAAGCGTATTCTCGAGCTCCTCGATTTTCTGCTGGGCGTCCAGCACTTTTTCTTCGTAGGAACGCAATTCCTGCGTGGTGTATCTTTCGCCCGTGGTGAGGGTCTGTTTACGTATCCATTCGGAGGGCACTTTGTCGCGGTTGGAGCGGGTCACCTCCAAATAATAGCCGTAGACATTGTTGAAGCCTAATTTGAGGTTGGCGATGCCGCTTTTTTCGGTTTCTTTTTTCAGTAAATCAGCCAGATACTCTTTCCCCGAAAAGGCGATTCTACGCAATTCGTCGAGGTTGGGGTCGGCGCCCGGGGCAATCACATTGCCTTTGTTGAACACGGCGGGCGCCTCGGGATGAATCCAGGTGGCGATATATCGAGCCAGTTCGGGGCAGGCGTCCAGGGATTTGGCGCGGGCGGCGAAAGCCGCGGAGGGGGTCGCGAAGGGGTGCGAGGCGATCTTCGCCACGGCTTCGAGGGCGTTCCTGAGCTGCAACAGTTCGCGCGGCTGCACCCGATAGGCCGCCACTTTCGACAGAAGACGCTCCAAATCGCCCACCGAAGAAAGCGTATCAAAAAGAAAATCTGAATCTTCCGAGTTCTTTAACAGAAATTCCACGTCGTCGAGGCGGCGGTTTATCGCGCCGGTATCTTTGAGCGGCATCGTCAGAAACCGCCGCAAAAGCCTGGCGCCCATAGGAGTACACGTCTTGTTGACCACCGCGTAGAGCGAATCCTGACGGTTCCCGACCGCTCCGTTCACGAAATGGGCCGGTTCCAGCACCTCCAAATTGCGCAGCGTAAAGGCGTCCATCCACACGTACTCGCTCTCCTCCACTTTCTGTATGGAGGCGATGTGCGACACCTTTTCGTGCTTGCTTTCAGAGAGATAGTAGAGGCAGGAGGCCGCCGCGACCTGGGCGAGAATCAGATTCTCCACGCCGAAGCCTTTGAGCGAATGGGTGCCGAAATGTTTGAGCAGGGTTTCGCGGGCAAAAGCGGGTTTGAAAACCCAATCCTCGAACACCGTGATATAGTAGCGGTTACCGAATTCCGCGCAGAATCCGTCGCGGTAGGCCTTGGGCATCACCACCTCGGCCGGAGCGAAATCGTCCATCAGTTTGCGGATATAGTCCGCCGTGCCCTCGGCCACATAAAATTCGCCCGTACTGATATCCAGAAAGGCCACGCCCACCGCCGTGCCCTTGGGAGCGTTCACCTTGCCGGCATAAGCCAGCGGGCAGAGGCCGCAGAGAAAATTGTTCTTCCCTCTTTCCAACAACTTATCGTTGAACGAGATACCGGGAGTGATGAGTTCGGTGACGCCTCTTTTCACCAACTTTTTGGTCAGCTTGGGGTCTTCCAGCTGCTCGCAGATGGCCACTTTCTTGCCCGCCCGCACCAGTTTGTGCAGATAGGAGTCGAGCGCATGATAGGGAATGCCCGCCAGTTCGACAAAGTTCCCCGCCCCGCCGGCCTTGCGCGTCAGCACAATATCCAGAGCCTTGGCGGTAAAGACAGCGTCCTGCCCGAAGGTTTCATAGAAATCGCCCACCCGGAACAGCAGAATCGCATCGGGATGCTTCTGTTTGATCTCGGCGTATTGCCGCATCAGGGGGCTTTCGGCCGGAGCCTTCTCTTTCTTGCTCACCATTACGTTTGCTATTTGTTCAACCACACCAAAAGTACGGAAATATCGGCAGGTGACACACCCGGAATGCGCGAGGCCTGTCCCAAGGTGGCCGGACGCAGGCGGCCCAGCTTTTCCCTTGCCTCGAACGAGAGCGACTTGATGGACGTATAGTCGAAATCGGGTTTGAGGGGCAGGTTTTCGTATTTGGAAAGCCGGGCGGCGTTCTCCTCCTCCTTTTTGATATAGGAATCGTACTTGATAGAGATTTCCACCTCCTCCCGCAGTTCTTCGTAAAAAGCGTTGTCGCGATACGTTTCCGTATAGTGTCTGAACGCCTCGCTCATCCCTTCCAAATCTTCCAAAAACACCTGTGGACGTTGCAGGAGTGCTGCCAAGGAGGTTTTCTGTTCCAAGGGCGACGTACCCGATTTTTCCAAATGGGCGTTGGCTTCTTCGGGCGTAATCTTATGGGTGTCGAGATAATTTTTCCAGTGTCCGATATCGTGGTATTTCCGGTCCAGACGCTTCATACGTTTTTCGTCCGCAAGACCGAGTTTATAGGAGAGGGGCGTGAGCCTTTCATCGGCATTGTCTTGACGTAGGAGAATGCGGTGCTCGGCGCGGGAGGTGAACATACGGTAGGGTTCGTCCACGCCCTTGGTGATAAGGTCGTCGATAAGCACGCCGATATAGGCCTGCGAGCGGTTCAGGATGAAAGGATCCTTGCCTTGCAGTTTGAGGTGGGCGTTGATGCCAGCCATAAAACCCTGCCCGGCCGCCTCCTCGTAGCCCGTGGTGCCGTTTACCTGTCCTGCCAGATAGAGATACGGTATTATCTTGCTCTCCAAGGTGGCGTAAAGTTGAAGCGGATCGAAAAAATCGTACTCGATAGCATAACCGGGACGGTATACGTTCGCTCTCTCGAAACCCCGTATTTTGTGCAGGGCCGCCACCTGAACCTCTTCGGGGAGGGAGGAGGAGAATCCGTTGAGATAATATTCGTGACTGTCGCGACCGCAAGGCTCCACAAAAAGCTGGTGACGGTCTTTGTCGGCAAAGCGGTCTATCTTGTCCTCGATAGAGGGACAGTAGCGGGGCCCCCGTCCTTTGATGCGGCCCGCGAACATGGGCGACCTGTCGAAACCCGTGCGGAGAATATCGTGCACCTCGGTATCGGTGTAGGCGATATAGCAGGGCATCTGATTCTCCACTTTCGGGGTGTCGGTGAAAGAGAATTTGGAGGGATTTTCGTCGCCCTTCTGTATGGAGAGCACCGAAAAATCGATCGTACGGGCGTCCACCCGCACCGGCGTTCCGGTTTTAAGACTCTGCACCTTGATGCCGAACGCCTGCAGCTGTTCGCTCAATCCATAGGAGGCCGCCTCTCCGATGCGCCCTCCGGCATACGCATGTTCGCCGATATGAATCTTGCCGTTCAAGAAAGTGCCGCCCGTCAGGATCACCGCCCGCGCGCGGATTTCGGCGCCGCTCATCGTCTTTACCCCTTGCAGGTTCGTATGGTCGTCGAACAACAATTCCGTGACGGTGTCCTGCCGCAAATCCAGATGGGGCACCTGTTCGACCATGCGGCGCCATTCTGCCGAAAAGCGCCACATGTCGCATTGCGCGCGCGGGCTCCACATAGCCGGCCCTTTGGAACGGTTGAGCATACGGAATTGCAGGGTCGACCTGTCGGTCACGATACCCGAATAGCCGCCCATAGCGTCAATCTCGCGCACAATCTGCCCTTTGGCCACACCGCCCATAGCCGGATTGCACGACATATAGGCCAGGCGGTCTATCTGCATACTCACCAGCAGCACGTGGCTCCCCAAATGGGCGGCCGCGCAGGCGGCTTCGCAGCCCGCGTGGCCGCCCCCCACTACAATAATATCATAGTTCAATCCCATACTCTACTCCTGCCAAGCATACCCCTCGAAACAAGAGGCAAGCATTTTATCTTCCATTTTATGCATCAAGGCCTCCTCCTTCGGCGTCTTGTCCTTATAGCCCGCCAAGTGCAGAAGCCCGTGCACCAACACCCGATTCAATTCGTCGATTTGTTTCACGTGGAACAATTTTGCGTTTTCCTTAATCCGGGGAACACTGATGTAAATATCTCCCGAAAGTCGGTTCTTCGCTTTTTTCCCTTTCACCCCTTCTTCGGCAAATCCAAACCCCTCCCCTGCCAAATCGTTTTCCGAGTAGGCAAAAGTAATAATATCCGTGTATGTATCGTGGTTGAGATATTGACGGTTTATCTTCAACAGATATTTGTCCGAGCAAAAAATATAGTTGACCGTGCCAGGTTCAAAACCCAAAGTTTCCAACACCCGCCGCAAACTTTCGCGGGCGGTTCTGCGTTTCAGAAACGGCACCTTTACGTCCTGTTCGTTGAATGTGATATTCTCCATACAAAATCCATTTTTGTTTTTTTGTGTTCCACGTGGAACATAGCCGTGAAATTTCGCGTCAATTTTCCGAACGTTCCACGTGGAACATCGTCAAAATCCTCCGTTCTAAAACATATACTCCCGTACTTTCTCCCTGTAAAAAGGTTTCAATTCGGGGGTCTTTCGCAGGAGGATTTCCCGCAAAACTTCGTTCTTTTCGGCATTGTCCTGTAAACTGTCCAGGACAGGCGGCGCGAATATACGGCCTTTTTTAGACTCTCTCCTATCGTCTTTTTCGCGCCGCAATTCGGCGTTCTCGGCTTCGAGCAAACGGGTCTCTATACTCTTTTGCCGTTGCAAAAGTTGCGGATTGAGCACCTTGTTCACCAAATCCTTTTCCGTGCGTTCCATATCGCCCAGCACGGAATTGTATAGACCCGCCGCCTGACCCGAGTTTTTTTCCTGCGCCATTTTCTCCTGCATCATGCGCCGTATCATTTCCTGACGGGCGGCAGCTCGGGCAAAAGCCTCTGAAATCTGTTCCTCGCTTATCGATTCACCCCCTGCCCCGCTCGCTCCTTTCTGCGGTTTTCCCGTCTCGCCCTGTTTCTGTCCTTGGGCGTCTTGGGCCGCTTTTTCCTCCAACATCTTTTTCAAAGCCTCGATCTGTTTGTTCAAGGCCTCCTGCATTTCTTGGAGCGATTTTCCTTTTTCCTTGCCCGATTTGGGTTTTCCTTGCGGAGACGGAAACTGCATATCCGACGGTTTCTGTCCGTTTCCGGGCGAAGGGCACGACATCTGCGGCTGTCCCTTTTTCTTTTTCGACGAAGACGAGGAGCCCTTCATGTTCATTTTCATCTGCATCTTGTCGAGCGATTCCGACAAAAGCAAGGCCAGATCGTTCAAGGCGGTCATGGTGTATTGCTGCCGGGTCAGCGCCCAACTGTTGGCCACCGAATAACGCTGATAGTAGACGTTGTTCATCCCCAACAGATAGTCGAGGCTTTCCTTGCTGTTCCTTTCCAATTCGCGCAAAGCCTGGCGCGTCACCACCGCCACCTGCGGCTGCCGCTTCGAAATGGCACGCACGCTGTCGGCCACAAACCGGATTTCCACATTCAGCGCCGACTGCCGGCGGATTAAATCGGCATAGCGTGCCTCATCTACCCGTGTTTTTTCGAGCGTGGTCATCAAATCCTCCTGCTCCAACGAAACCCGCAGCACGCCTTTCAGCAAAAGCCGTATGAAATCGGCATCCTCGGCATCATTTTCCTCCTCGATGCGCTGCTTCTGCCCTTGTAAATCCTCCGCCAAATCCTCTAATTTTTCCTGCGTGCGGTCGTGACTTTTCTTCGCTTCCCCGTTCTCGCCTTTCTCCATTTTCCGCGAAGTCTGTTCCATCTGTTTCTCCAAAGCCTGCATCAAGCTATCGGGTGTCTTGAAGCCATTGGGTTTTTCCAGACTTTCATCCAACTTTTTCAAATCGTCCAGGTCTTTCTTCAACGCCTCCAAATCCTTCTTCAATTCTTCATGTTTCGCTTTCAGGCTATCCGCTTCCTTCGCCAAAGCTTTGTCGTTTTTGCCGGCCCATTCCTCTTTCAATTCCTCGCCCTTGCGCACCAACTCGCGCGAAGCCTCCACCACCGCGTCCATCTTCAATTCAAACTCCATCTGCCAATAGAGCTCCCTGTTCCTCTCCAAGTCTTTGAACATCTCCTTCTGCTGCATCTTCAAGTCTTCCAGAGCCTCCATCACCTTGTCCTGTCCCGCCTGCTTCTCCAACAACGACTGCAACTCCTGCAACTTCTCCAAAGTCTTGTCGTCTAAAAGTTTATCTAACAATTCCTGCAACTGACGCTGTTTTTCCTGCAATTCCGCGTTCTCCTGTCCCGCCTCGGCCTCCCATTCCCGCTTCTGCTGCAATTCTTCGGAAAGCGATTGATAACGCTCCCGCAACTCTTTCTGCTGTTCGATAAGGAGTTCCACGTTTTTCCGGTCCTGCCACGAGAACTGTTGCTTGGACAGCAGATCCTGCACCAGCTTTTCAAAATCGTCCTGCATACTGCGGCTCTGCTGCAACGAAATCGAAAACTCACGGTCCATGCCCGCCGAAGCCGCATTCAATCTTTCGCGCAACTCCTCCCGCGACAGTTTCCTGTATGTCTCCTCGGGCGAATAGACGGTTTTGTAGGGATAGAACGGGTCGTTGTCGCTCAGGGCGAAACCATAGGTGAGTTCGTCGCCTGCCTGCAACGCATAGCGTGCCAAGTCGAGGAAATAGGTAAAGTTCTGTTCGCGCGAGGCGGCCAAC
>CAZEOJ010000066.1:0-8536 GCA_964513825.1 uncultured Bacteroidaceae bacterium | reverse complement strand
GGTAGGAGAGCAGGATGGCGCGTTGCTCCAACGAAAGATGATCGAGGTCTTGCAGAGCGGCGCGGAGGTAGAGCGAGGCTTCTTTTTCGATGTGCAGCGAGGAGGCCTCGCTTTTCCAGCGAGTGAGCACTTTGAGAAAACGCATCGAAAGCGGGGAGGCCTGCACCGCGGTGGTGTCGGAAATCCGGAATTTCCTTGCCAGGAATTCCAAGCTTTTCTTCACATCCCTACGGTCGCGCAGGGTGGAAAATTCTTTTTCGGGAACATACGCCAGGGTTTCCAGCACAGAGAGGGTGATATCCACCGAGGCGGGGCCTTGCGCAAGCCAGCCGTACCCTCCGTCGGGTTTGGAAAATTCCTGCAAGCGGGGCCAAAGATGTTTCCACGGTTTTTGGGCAAGGCACAGGCTTGCCATTTTTTCGACGGTCTGCAAGGCGGTCTTGCAACTGTCGAATGCTCTCTCTGCAAGAAGCGTGGCGGGCAGCGATTGCGAGGGGTCGTTGAGGATGAGGCGCAGGCTGTCGCAGGCAAGCGAGAAATCGGGTCTGAGCTCGTTTTTCTGTGCGGGGAGCAGGGCGAAAGGATAGTATTCGCATAATTTCATCACGCCTTCTTTTATGGGAATCACCTGCTTCACTCTATCGGAAACCTGCACGGAGTCTTGCCCGTAGGTCAATACGGCGGTGCACAGAAACTCTATTTTCGTGTACATTTTTTCTATACGGAGCGGCAGTGTAAACGCGCCCTGCCGTTCCTGCGTATTCTGTGTGTATGACGCGGAGGCGATGAGGTGGCGCGAGCCGTCCTGATGAATGGCGGTGGCGGAGAGTTGCATACATAGGGAACCCTCGGTCTTCATCACGAAGCGGCAGGCGAGCGCCACACTGTCGTCCGCCATCAGGAAACGGGGCGTCTGCGGGTAGAGCATGAGCGGGTCGCTCACCTCCACAAGTTGTTCTTGATAGTTGGCGGACAAGCGGTTATCGAAGCCGAAAGCCCGTATCTTGAAACGTCCGAAATAGTGGGGGTGCGCGAACGGAAGCACGGCCTTGTAGCCGTTGTCGGTGGCTTGCCAGGTGGGGAGGGCGAAGAATACGCCCGGCGAGAAATCTTCGCGCACGGTGAGGTTTGCCGTTTCGTCTTCGTTTCCGTCTTCGTCCGAGGGGGCGGATTCTTCGGTGGCATCGGTGTTCTCGGCTATTGTCGCGCGGAGGTCGGCTCCGGTGCCGCGTATATGCAGGCTGGTTTTTGCAAAGCGCAGACGGGAACGGTAGCGGAACAAGCCGTCCCAGATGAGGTCGGCGGGCAGGGTGGGGTAGTTGAGGTAGGTATCAGGGTGCGAGGGCCCGTGCAGAAACAGCCAGGCGGAGCGGTCGGAGCACAGGGCGCCGCTCCATGCCGAGGCGGGGGCCTGCGGGTAGGGGGCAAGGAGGGCCGCAGGCCAGAGGGCGCCGGTGGGTGAGAAAGCGTCCAAAGATTGGTCGTACATGCTTACGATGAGTGCTTGCGGTTCGGCGCCCTCTGCGGCGCCCCCGGGGCTTTCGAAAAACAGGGTGTCGCTTTGGCCGGCGCGGGGCGGGTTCGCTTCGCTCCCCGCCCTGCGCATCGTGAAATCCATTTTCCGATCGGGGCGCGGAGGAATCAGCGTGGTTTGTTCGTTCATCGCCTTTCCGTCATAGAATGCAAACACACTCAACGTCCAGCCGCTTTCGGCGTTTAGGTCGGGACAGGGGATTTCCAGGAGGTCGCAACCCGTTGGCAAAAGTTTTTCAAAAGAAACGGAATTTCTTTCCGCGTCCTCGATTCTGAAACGGAAAAGCAAGGGCTCCGCACAGGGATTTCCCGTTGCGAAACGCGCGCAGGGAACACCGCTTTTGTCGGTATGGACGCCGTCGGCTTTCAGAAAAAATTCGGATGCTTTTTCTCCGCATTTCTCCACGCGGATTTCGTGGGTCGCCGAGATTGTCTTTCCGTCGGGCGCGATAGCCGAAAAGGTAAGCGAGTGCTTGCCCGAAGCCCAGTCGTGACGGGGCATCAGCAGCGTGGAATCGAGCAACTTCCATGTGTCACCGGGATTGAGCCCGTTCATATACACCTCGATAGGCTTGGGGTTCCCCAACCATTTTCCGTGGTCCGACACCCAAAGATCCGCGCCCTCCACCTGCAACGTATAAATGGTTTTGAGCGGTATCGAAACGCGCGTCACTTGGGTTTCGCCGCCCGCATCCACGCCCTCGCACACCACTTCATACACCCATACAGGAGCCTCGTCCGCCAGCGTGGTGTCTTGGGCGAAACGGAACGAAAAACGCCCCTCCGCATCGGTCTGCGTGCTGCCTTTGGCCAAAAGGATTTCGGCGGTCTTTTGCCGTCTCGGTATCCGATAGCCGTAGCGTGCGTAGGAGTAGGCGGTTTTGAAAACCGTATAGTCCACGCGGGCCTGGCGCAGCGCCTCCCCGCTCAGATAGGCGGCTTTGCCCTCCATGCGGAAACTGTCGCGCACGGCTTGCAGGGGCACGTTCTCCAACACGATTTCGAAAGTGGGGCGCACATATTCTTCCACAAAGAGAGAGAAACAGGAGGGTCGGTAATCTTGGGCGCAGAGCGTCCACATACCCGCCTTGCCTTCTTCGGGCAGGGCGAAATCGAGACGGAGCAAGCCGTGTTGCGGTTTTCCGTCCACCTGCAAACGAAATTTCCTTTCGGGGTCGCGGAGCGAGAAATGCACGAGCGAGGGGGTGTCGCTGACCCACACCGCCATGTGTACCGAATCGCCTTTGCGGTAGACGGGCAGGTCGGGGAAAAAGCGGATTTCGCCCTCTTTCTTTGGGGGAGCGGCGCGTTTGGCGCGGGGTGTTTCGGGCTCGGCCGAAGCCGCCATATAGAGGGTGTTTTCCACCCACAAAGTATCGTCTTTCCTATCGAACCGCACCCAAAAGGCCTCGCCCGACATCTTGTCTTTCAATAGGTTGCCGTCGAGTTTGAAAATTCCGTTCCGGTCGGCCTTCACCCGTCCGCGAAATTCGAAATCGTTGCGGCGTTGCCGGTAGTTGTAGGTCTCCGCAAAGACGCAGAGCGAGGCCGGCGCAGGTTTGCCGTCCTTGCCGGTCAGGAAAAGCATCTCCCATGTTTGGCGGCGCGGGTCGGCGGGGTAGCCGAAATAGGCGCCTTCCGACACTTGGAAAAACAGAAAGGAGGTGTTTGGGGTATCCGAGGAATCGAGGCGGCAGGCCAGCACATAGGCGCCGTTGCGCAGGGCGGGGAGTTGGAATTTTCCTTTTCCCGTGCTGTCGGGGTTCAGTTCCAACTGCCGCCACAGAGGTTTTTTCTCCACGAGTCGGCTCACGAAATCTTCCGAAAAACCGTTGGTCAGCACATCTTCCACCTGTCGTGCCGACAATTTGCAAAGGGTATAAAATACTGTCTTGCAGTTCTTCGTCTCAAAATCCACGTCTACGGGAAGATTCGGAACCTGCACCCGTTTCATCGACAGCGAGAGCGAGGGAGAACGCAGATCGTGCAGCAGGATACGGCTGTTGTGGGCGCCCCAACTGCCTGTATAGGCGCTCGCCCGCCGTGCGTAGGCTTCCGCTTGCGCATCGTCGGGGCCTTGTGCGTTTTCGGCAAGAAGATAGAGAATGTCGGCGGCCAGAGGCAGGTCTTGGTAGGTTTGTTGCAGTTGCAACAGGCGTTGGGTGTATTCGTGGCGGTCTATGGAATCTCTGTCGAGCAAGAAGCGCAGATAGTGGATGTCCCAATCGCACAAGGCCTCCCGCCCCCCGTCCTGCTCCAACTGCGCCCTGCATCGTGCCGCGGCCTTGCCTATGGCCGCTTCCATGCCTATCCCCTCGATGTCCATACCCATATCTTTCCACAGTTGCAGGGCGCGGTAGTGCAACGCCAGCGTGATGTCGGGCGTGTAGCAGGAGAGGGTGGAATCCCAAAGCCGCAGGACGGGGGCGAAGCGCGCGAGCGGAACGCTCGCGCGCTCCCCGATGCTCAAGGCGCAGGACTTTTCTAGACAGGCGTTCACGGCCCGATAAAAATCACGCTTTGTCCAAGCGTCCACGTCCTCAAAATCTTGACGTATAGGGGTTTCGTCGTCTTTCAAACCTTCCCGAAAATCCTCCACCGCCCCGTAACTCCTATAATACTCCCAAAGTGTCTGTGCCGTAAGCGAATAGAAAGCCGCCGCCAGCAAAGAACCTTCCCCGCCGCCGGCTTTTTCGTAAGCCGCGGCTTTTCCGTAAAAAAAGGCCAGGATTTTGGCCGCCGCCTCGTCTTCCTTCTCGTCCCAAAGACGGGCCTGTTGCAAGGCCGCCGCGATTTCGTCGGCAGGGTTCACCCGGCCCGCGGCCCGCGCCGCAGTCCCGCCCGCCGCCCCGCAGACAGCCACTATCATCATCAAAACTATACGGACTTTCAAAAATAGAGTCTTCATCACATCCATTTTACTCTTGCATCGTTAGGTCGTGGGAAGAAAGAAAATTATAAAGTTCACTGAAATGGTCGAAAACCATCGCCTTCTTGCCCGCGGGCGTGGTCAACGGCAACACTCCGCTAACAAAAATAAATTCACAGGAATCGTCAATCAAATTTAATATCATGTTGTTTTTGGCATTGTCGAAAGTGCTCACGCCCCCTCCCGCCGCCACCAAGAAACAGGCTCGCGGATATTTTTCCACCCATGCCACAGGCTCGGTCGAACCCACCAAAAACCATTCCAGATGTTCGTCTTCGTCCACAAAACGGAAGACACTGAGATTGAGACCGGGTTTGTTGGCAGGCGAGAAATGGAGAGAAGTGTTGCTGAAATCCCAATAGCCGGTCTTGTTCAGGAAATAGACCAGACGGAAAATCGAAATATCGGTGGGTTCTATGACAAAAACGCGGAGATCGTCGGGCTGGATTCCGAAATCGTCCAGTTCGAGGGAGAAAAGGGTTTCTATTTTTTTGCGTTCCATACGGCAAATCTACAATTTAATCCCAACAAGCTCGCAGTTGTCTCTATGCTTGACTTTTTGTACTTTTGCCAACTTTACACCTATATAACAAAGGAAAATGAATAGATTTTTCTACGCAAGACGGTTCAGGACGGTAGGGTCTGCACTCTCCCTGCTCGTTGGTTTTCTGTTTGCCGCGCAGGTACAGGCGCAGACGGAACCCATCGGGAATTTTCCCTATCAGACTTCTTTCGGAACAACCTCTTCTCCCGCCGCGGACAATGCGTTGTGGACAATGCAGTCTGCCAGCGGCGTATCCTCGCAATGGAAGATAAAGGAAAATCCCGCCGTTGCGGGCAATATGGCCGCCGCTTTCGAGGGGAGCAATCAAACGGAGTTGTATCCTACTCTTTTCAGCCCCTCTTTTTCTTTCGGAAACGAAGCGGGTTCCGAATATGTGTTTACTCTTACTTTCTACACACCGCAGGGTGCGCGGCTTCCGAACGACAATCATCTTGTTTTTCGGGTAAACAAAGTGGATGGGAACGGTGCGACAATGTCTGTGACGGACATTGTAAGAGGGCAAGGTTTTGCTCCGGCAACCATGAAAAACCCCATAGAGAAAGACGGTATCGCGCAAAGCATTTGGGTGGGATCCATAGAGAACGGTGGCCCGCAGGAGGGCACCTCCACCTACGAGTTTCGCTTGAAAGCGAGCGATTTGTCGGTCGGCGGCAATTATAGGCTGTCGGTCACGGAAGGCAATACAACTACAGTAAAAACTACTTGCAAGCTGTATATCACAAACTTCAAGGTAGAAAAAGTGGCCGCTTCGGATGTGGAGGCCTGTCAGTTGCTTTCGCCGGTCTCGGTGACCGAAGAAGGCATCGCGCAGCAGGTGCGATGCTACGTGCGCAATGTGGGGGCGGTGGCGGCCGAGCGTTTCGACGCCTTTTATCAGGTGGACAACGGCAGAGTGGTGAAGCAGACTTTTGAAGGGTCGCTCACCCCGCAGGAAACCCGCCTGTTCACGTTCAGCGTTCCCGTCACGCTTACGGCGGGCGTGCATACGTTCAAATATTGGTTCAAGGACATCAACGACAAGAATCCGCAGAACGATACCTCCCTTACGTATATGGTGAAAGTAGCGGATGCATATTCCGCCTCTTTCTCGAACTTCGATTTTTTGGAAGAGGGGCAGACTTATGGGTGGCATTCTTATAGCGATACCACAGAACAGAATCCGCTTTGGCGTTTTCCCTCGCAGTCGCCTTTCCGTCCGCAGGCAAAAACGCGGGGCGAAGTGGCGGCCACCCACGACGATTATTTGGTTTCGCCTTGGTTCGAACTGAAGAAAGGGCAGATCTATCAAGTGGATTTGACTTTCGAAACGATTTTGGGCAATGCGGATGTATTGGGCAAGAAAATGTTTTCGGTGTGGTTGGCGAACAGCAACCGCAAGGAAGATATCCTGGTTTCTAAGAAATTGATTTGGGACGCCGGTGTCTTGCGCCGCAAGGGAGAGCGCACCATGACCTTCTTTTTCGAAGCGGAAAAAGACACCACCGCTTGTTTGGTTTTCCGCAGTAACGGTCCTGCTTCCGACGGTTCCATCCGTCTCAACCACTTCAGCCTGCAACAGCCTCGTCACAACAAAATGAGTCTGGCCTACGATTTCGAACCCTATTTCTCTTCCGACGCCATCAGCCAGGCCAAGGAATACATGACCTTTGTCGACCAGGATTGGAACGCGCTGGTGCACGTCGATGCCATAGGAGGTGCAGAGGTGAAGCGTGAGATAGAACCCGTCGTCACTTCCGGTTGGGAAGTCAAGACGGAAAGCCTCGGCCATTCGGCTTATGCGAAAGGTATACAGGACACGGCCAACGACTGGCTTATCTTCTATCCCATGGAATTGAAAGCCGGTAAGACCTACTATCTCCATTTCAGGGCGAGAAAACAGGGTACGCGGGTGAGTGCCGCCGATGGTAAATGTGCGTTGGAAGTGTATCTGCAGAACACCTATCCCCGCTACGAATTGCCCTACGCCCAGCAGCAGGGCTGGAAAAAGCAGGTGGAGGTGACGGGCACAAGCGCCTCCCTGAAGTCTTATGAGGTCACCGTGCAGGAAGACGGCTATTATTTCCTTTCCATCCGGAACGTCACCTACACCGCTCCCAAGATAGACACGCCTAACGTCTACGACAATTCGGTCTATGTGGACGATGTGATGTTCGCCGAGCAGAATTTTACCTCCGTTCAGGTACTCGAGGCGCAGATTCCCTACGAGGCCCGTTTGGGTCAGACGGTGAATATGACCATAGCGGTGAAGAATTTCTCGCAGACCACCATTGCGAAAGACAAGATTTCGTATTGCTACCGCATAGACAGACACGAAGTGGTAAGACAGACACGTGAGTCCGATGTGGGCAGCATGGCGCACGGAACCTACACATTCGAGAAGGTGGATTTTGCCGAAGACGGAGACCATACCGTCGCCTTTTGGGTGGAAACGGCGGGTTCGAGCGATATTCCCGATACGGTGACGGTGGAAGTGAAGCGCATCTATCCCAAGGAACTTCCCTACGAAGACGAGTTTACGGCAAATTCGTTGGAAGAATGGCAATTCTATCCCGCTTCGCTCAATTCGTGGGTGCTTACCACCGAATCTTCGGCCGTACATTCGGGCACGCACTGCATGTCCTACCGTCCGGGTCTGAAACAGCGCACCATAGGCTATTTAGTCAGCCCCATCCTCAAAGTACATAAGAACGTTCCTTACCGCATCGCTTTCCGCTACAAACGCGAACACACCGCCGAAAAAACCGACAGTGTGCGGTTTTACTATGCCTACAACCGTTTCGATTTGGAGGGTTTCAAATCCATGGGCAAAGCGTTTGTGTCCGATAGCGCCGACTATGTTCTGTGTTCGGCATACGTGAAATTTCCTTATGATGGAGATGCTTATGTGGCGATGGGTGTGGATTGCGCCATAGGTTCGTCGGTGCTTTTCATAGACGATTTCTCGATAGCCGATAGTGTCTTCGCGCACAGCACACAGATGATACTGAGCGGTTTGAAAATGCCGCAGGGCATGTCTTTCTGCGATACGGCCTCCAAAGGAGCGGTGGAATTCTATGTCAAGAACCACAGTTTCCTTGATGTGGAGAACATGCAGTTGTGCTACGAAGAAACCAATTTTGGGCAAAAGGCATTGAGTTTAGGAAAGATTGCCCGTTACGACAGTGTGAAGGTGCATATCCCTATGGGACACCGTCTGGAAGGCGAATATGCGTTTAAGGTTTGGAACGTGATGCCTTACGAGCTCGACAGGAGCGACGATACGCTTTCGGGGACATTCCATGTGTCGGGAGCGGAAGGTTTCCCGTTCTCCGAAGACTTCGAGGGCATTGTGGAAGGCACAGGTGCGGTGGATGTGAACGACGACGGTATGGTATGGAGGGTTCTGAACTCTGCGGAACAGGCCCGCACGGGTTCGCAATGCCTCAACTTCCCGCATAAAAACGCCTTGTCGGGAGCGGTGTTCTTTACCGACGGCTTCAAGGCCGACCAGACGGGACGTTTCAAAATCA
>CAZEOJ010000065.1:0-8542 GCA_964513825.1 uncultured Bacteroidaceae bacterium | reverse complement strand
GGTAGGAGAGCAGGATGGCGCGTTGCTCCAACGAAAGATGATCGAGGTCTTGCAGCGCGGCGCGGCGGTAGAGCGAGGCTTCTTTTTCGATATGCAGCGAAGCGGCCTCGCTTTTCCAGCGTGTGAGCACTTTGAGAAAGCGCATCGAAAGCGGGGAGGCCTGCACCGCGGTGGTGTCGGAAATCCGGAATTTCCTTGCCAGGAATTCCAAGCTTTTCTTCACATCCCTACGGTCGCGCAGGGTGGAAAATTCTTTTTCGGGAACATACGCCAGGGTTTCCAGCACAGAGAGGGTGATATCCACCGAGGCGGGGCCTTGCGCAAGCCAGCCGTACCCTCCGTCGGGTTTGGAAAATTCCTGCAAGCGGGGCCAAAGATGTTTCCACGGTTTTTGGGCAAGGCACAGGCTTGCCATTTTTTCGACGGTCTGCAAGGCGGTCTTGCAACTGTCGAATGCTCTCTCTGCAAGAAGCGTGGCGGGCAGCGATTGCGAGGGGTCGTTGAGGATGAGGCGCAGGCTGTCGCAGGCAAGCGAGAAATCGGGTCTGAGCTCGTTTTTCTGTGCGGGGAGCAGGGCGAAAGGATAGTATTCGCATAATTTCATCACGCCTTCTTTTATGGGAATCACCTGCTTCACTCTATCGGAAACCTGCACGGAGTCTTGCCCGTAGGTCAATACGGCGGTGCACAGAAACTCTATTTTCGTGTACATTTTTTCTATACGGAGCGGCAGTGTAAACGCGCCCTGCCGTTCCTGCGTATTCTGTGTGTATGACGCGGAGGCGATGAGGTGGCGCGAGCCGTCCTGATGAATGGCGGTGGCGGAGAGTTGCATACATAGGGAACCCTCGGTCTTCATCACGAAGCGGCAGGCGAGCGCCACACTGTCGTCCGCCATCAGGAAACGGGGCGTCTGCGGGTAGAGCATGAGCGGGTCGCTCACCTCCACAAGTTGTTCTTGATAGTTGGCGGACAAGCGGTTATCGAAGCCGAAAGCCCGTATCTTGAAACGTCCGAAATAGTGGGGGTGCGCGAACGGAAGCACGGCCTTGTAGCCGTTGTCGGTGGCTTGCCAGGTGGGGAGGGCGAAGAATACGCCCGGCGAGAAATCTTCGCGCACGGTGAGGTTTGCCGTTTCGTCTTCGTTTCCGTCTTCGTCCGAGGGGGCGGATTCTTCGGTGGCATCGGTGTTCTCGGCTATTGTCGCGCGGAGGTCGGCTCCGGTGCCGCGTATATGCAGGCTGGTTTTTGCAAAGCGCAGACGGGAACGGTAGCGGAACAAGCCGTCCCAGATGAGGTCGGCGGGCAGGGTGGGGTAGTTGAGGTAGGTATCAGGGTGCGAGGGCCCGTGCAGAAACAGCCAGGCGGAGCGGTCGGAGCACAGGGCGCCGCTCCATGCCGAGGCGGGGGCCTGCGGGTAGGGGGCAAGGAGGGCCGCAGGCCAGAGGGCGCCGGTGGGTGAGAAAGCGTCCAAAGATTGGTCGTACATGCTTACGATGAGTGCTTGCGGTTCGGCGCCCTCTGCGGCGCCCCCGGGGCTTTCGAAAAACAGGGTGTCGCTTTGGCCGGCGCGGGGCGGGTTCGCTTCGCTCCCCGCCCTGCGCATCGTGAAATCCATTTTCCGATCGGGGCGCGGAGGAATCAGCGTGGTTTGTTCGTTCATCGCCTTTCCGTCATAGAATGCAAACACACTCAACGTCCAGCCGCTTTCGGCGTTTAGGTCGGGACAGGGGATTTCCAGGAGGTCGCAACCCGTTGGCAAAAGTTTTTCAAAAGAAACGGAATTTCTTTCCGCGTCCTCGATTCTGAAACGGAAAAGCAAGGGCTCCGCACAGGGATTTCCCGTTGCGAAACGCGCGCAGGGAACACCGCTTTTGTCGGTATGGACGCCGTCGGCTTTCAGAAAAAATTCGGATGCTTTTTCTCCGCATTTCTCCACGCGGATTTCGTGGGTCGCCGAGATTGTCTTTCCGTCGGGCGCGATAGCCGAAAAGGTAAGCGAGTGCTTGCCCGAAGCCCAGTCGTGACGGGGCATCAGCAGCGTGGAATCGAGCAACTTCCATGTGTCACCGGGATTGAGCCCGTTCATATACACCTCGATAGGCTTGGGGTTCCCCAACCATTTTCCGTGGTCCGACACCCAAAGATCCGCGCCCTCCACCTGCAACGTATAAATGGTTTTGAGCGGTATCGAAACGCGCGTCACTTGGGTTTCGCCGCCCGCATCCACGCCCTCGCACACCACTTCATACACCCATACAGGAGCCTCGTCCGCCAGCGTGGTGTCTTGGGCGAAACGGAACGAAAAACGCCCCTCCGCATCGGTCTGCGTGCTGCCTTTGGCCAAAAGGATTTCGGCGGTCTTTTGCCGTCTCGGTATCCGATAGCCGTAGCGTGCGTAGGAGTAGGCGGTTTTGAAAACCGTATAGTCCACGCGGGCCTGGCGCAGCGCCTCCCCGCTCAGATAGGCGGCTTTGCCCTCCATGCGGAAACTGTCGCGCACGGCTTGCAGGGGCACGTTCTCCAACACGATTTCGAAAGTGGGGCGCACATATTCTTCCACAAAGAGAGAGAAACAGGAGGGTCGGTAATCTTGGGCGCAGAGCGTCCACATACCCGCCTTGCCTTCTTCGGGCAGGGCGAAATCGAGACGGAGCAAGCCGTGTTGCGGTTTTCCGTCCACCTGCAAACGAAATTTCCTTTCGGGGTCGCGGAGCGAGAAATGCACGAGCGAGGGGGTGTCGCTGACCCACACCGCCATGTGTACCGAATCGCCTTTGCGGTAGACGGGCAGGTCGGGGAAAAAGCGGATTTCGCCCTCTTTCTTTGGGGGAGCGGCGCGTTTGGCGCGGGGTGTTTCGGGCTCGGCCGAAGCCGCCATATAGAGGGTGTTTTCCACCCACAAAGTATCGTCTTTCCTATCGAACCGCACCCAAAAGGCCTCGCCCGACATCTTGTCTTTCAATAGGTTGCCGTCGAGTTTGAAAATTCCGTTCCGGTCGGCCTTCACCCGTCCGCGAAATTCGAAATCGTTGCGGCGTTGCCGGTAGTTGTAGGTCTCCGCAAAGACGCAGAGCGAGGCCGGCGCAGGTTTGCCGTCCTTGCCGGTCAGGAAAAGCATCTCCCATGTTTGGCGGCGCGGGTCGGCGGGGTAGCCGAAATAGGCGCCTTCCGACACTTGGAAAAACAGAAAGGAGGTGTTTGGGGTATCCGAGGAATCGAGGCGGCAGGCCAGCACATAGGCGCCGTTGCGCAGGGCGGGGAGTTGGAATTTTCCTTTTCCCGTGCTGTCGGGGTTCAGTTCCAACTGCCGCCACAGAGGTTTTTTCTCCACGAGTCGGCTCACGAAATCTTCCGAAAAACCGTTGGTCAGCACATCTTCCACCTGTCGTGCCGACAATTTGCAAAGGGTATAAAATACTGTCTTGCAGTTCTTCGTCTCAAAATCCACGTCTACGGGAAGATTCGGAACCTGCACCCGTTTCATCGACAGCGAGAGCGAGGGAGAACGCAGATCGTGCAGCAGGATACGGCTGTTGTGGGCGCCCCAACTGCCTGTATAGGCGCTCGCCCGCCGT
Source organism: uncultured Bacteroidaceae bacterium (assembly GCA_964513825.1). Lineage (GTDB taxonomy): Bacteria > Bacteroidota > Bacteroidia > Bacteroidales > P3 > Pullibacteroides. Next base: position 4,964 of record CAZEOJ010000065.1, on the reverse strand, counting down.
GCGTAGGCTTCCGCTTGCGCATCGTCGGGGCCTTGTGCGTTTTCGGCAAGAAGATAGAGAATGTCGGCGGCCAGAGGCAGGTCTTGGTAGGTTTGTTGCAGTTGCAACAGGCGTTGGGTGTATTCGTGGCGGTCTATGGAATCTCTGTCGAGCAAGAAGCGCAGATAGTGGATGTCCCAATCGCACAAGGCCTCCCGCCCCCCGTCCTGCTCCAACTGCGCCCTGCATCGTGCCGCGGCCTTGCCTATGGCCGCTTCCATGCCTATCCCCTCGATGTCCATACCCATATCTTTCCACAGTTGCAGGGCGCGGTAGTGCAACGCCAGCGTGATGTCGGGCGTGTAGCAGGAGAGGGTGGAATCCCAAAGCCGCAGGACGGGGGCGAAGCGCGCGAGCGGAACGCTCGCGCGCTCCCCGATGCTCAAGGCGCAGGACTTTTCTAGACAGGCGTTCACGGCCCGATAAAAATCACGCTTTGTCCAAGCGTCCACGTCCTCAAAATCTTGACGTATAGGGGTTTCGTCGTCTTTCAAACCTTCCCGAAAATCCTCCACCGCCCCGTAACTCCTATAATACTCCCAAAGTGTCTGTGCCGTAAGCGAATAGAAAGCCGCCGCCAGCAAAGAACCTTCCCCGCCGCCGGCTTTTTCGTAAGCCGCGGCTTTTCCGTAAAAAAAGGCCAGGATTTTGGCCGCCGCCTCGTCTTCCTTCTCGTCCCAAAGACGGGCCTGTTGCAAGGCCGCCGCGATTTCGTCGGCAGGGTTCACCCGGCCCGCGGCCCGCGCCGCAGTCCCGCCCGCCGCCCCGCAGACAGCCACTATCATCATCAAAACTATACGGACTTTCAAAAATAGAGTCTTCATCACATCCATTTTACTCTTGCATCGTTAGGTCGTGGGAAGAAAGAAAATTATAAAGTTCACTGAAATGGTCGAAAACCATCGCCTTCTTGCCCGCGGGCGTGGTCAACGGCAACACTCCGCTAACAAAAATAAATTCACAGGAATCGTCAATCAAATTTAATATCATGTTGTTTTTGGCATTGTCGAAAGTGCTCACGCCCCCTCCCGCCGCCACCAAGAAACAGGCTCGCGGATATTTTTCCACCCATGCCACAGGCTCGGTCGAACCCACCAAAAACCATTCCAGATGTTCGTCTTCGTCCACAAAACGGAAGACACTGAGATTGAGACCGGGTTTGTTGGCAGGCGAGAAATGGAGAGAAGTGTTGCTGAAATCCCAATAGCCGGTCTTGTTCAGGAAATAGACCAGACGGAAAATCGAAATATCGGTGGGTTCTATGACAAAAACGCGGAGATCGTCGGGCTGGATTCCGAAATCGTCCAGTTCGAGGGAGAAAAGGGTTTCTATTTTTTTGCGTTCCATACGGCAAATCTACAATTTAATCCCAACAAGCTCGCAGTTGTCTCTATGCTTGACTTTTTGTACTTTTGCCAACTTTACACCTATATAACAAAGGAAAATGAATAGATTTTTCTACGCAAGACGGTTCAGGACGGTAGGGTCTGCACTCTCCCTGCTCGTTGGTTTTCTGTTTGCCGCGCAGGTACAGGCGCAGACGGAACCCATCGGGAATTTTCCCTATCAGACTTCTTTCGGGACAACCTCTTCTCCCGCCGCGGACAATGACCTGTGGACAAAACAAGCCATAAACACTTCTCAGACACAGACAGTGTCCACGCAATGGAAAATCGCGGAAAATCCCGCATCTGCGGGTACCTTGGCCGCCGCTTTCGAGGGAAATGGTCAGGTAGAATTATATCCTACCCTTCTCAGCCCCTCTTTTTCTTTCGGAAACGAAGAGGGCGCCGAATATGTGTTTACCCTCAGTTTTTATGTGCCGGAGGGCGGACGGCTTCCGGATGGCAATAAGCTTGTTTTTCGGGTAAACAAAGTGGATAATGCCGGAGCGATTATGCCCTTGCAACGTATCGCGGATAGTGGTGATTTTCTCGATGCAAACAACACCAAAACCATAATGGATGACGGTGTCGTGCAAAGCCTTTGGCTGGGAACCATAGCGAACGGCGGACCGCAGGTGGGGCCCTCCACGTATGTGTTCCGCTTGAAAGCGGAAGATCTGTCGCATAGAGGCAACTATAAGTTGTCGATTATGGAAGGAACTTCCCCTCGACTCACTACACCCAAGTTGTATATCACGAATTTCAAGGTACAAAAAGTGGCTTCTTCGGATGTAGAGGCCTGTCAGTTGCTTTCGCCGGTTTCGGTGACCGAAGAAGACATCGCGCAACAGGTGCAATGCTATGTGCGCAATGTGGGTGCGGTCGCAGCGGAGGGAATCGAAGCCTTTTATCAGGTAGACAACGGCAAGGTGGTGACAGAGACGCTCAAAGGGACGCTTGCCGCGCAGGAAACCCGTCTGCACACTTTTTCTATCCCCGTTAGGCTTATGGAGGGTGTTCATACAATAAAGTGCTGGTTTAAAGATGCAAACGACAATAATTCACAAAACGATACCACCCTTACATATGTGGTGAAAGTAGCGAAAGCTTCTTTCGTAAACTTCAATTTTCTGGAAAAGGGGCAGACCTACGGGTGGCATGCCTATAGCAACACCACAGAACGGAATCCGCTTTGGCGTTTTGCTTTGCAGTCTCCTTACCGTCCGCAGGCAGAGACGCGGAGTGAAGTGGCAGGTGATACCCACGACGATTACTTGGTTTCGCCTTGGTTCGAATTGAAGAAAGGACAGATCTATCAGGTGGATTTGACTTTGGAAACGGTTCTGGGTCAGGGGGAAATTATGGGACAGAAATCGTTTTCGGTGTGGTTGGCGAACAGCAACCGCAAGGAGGATATGCTGACGTCTAAGAAATTGATTTGGGATGCCGGTGTCTTGCGCCGCAAGGGAGAGCGCACCATGACCTTCTTTTTCGAAGCGGAAAAAGACACCACCGCTTGTTTGGTTTTCCGCAGTAACGGTCCTGCTTCCGACGGTTCCATCCGTCTCAACCACTTCAGCCTGCAACAGCCTCGTCACAACAAAATGAGTCTGGCCTACGATTTCGAACCCTATTTCTCTTCCGACGCCATCAGCCAGGCCAAGGAATACATGACCTTTGTCGATCAGGATTGGAATGCGTTGGTGAGAGCTACTACCATAAACAGCGAAGAGGTGGAGCGCGAGATAGAACCCGTCGTCACATCTGGTTGGGAAGTTGTGCATGGAGGCGTAGGCGGGTATGCGGCCTATGTGAAAGGCATACAGGGTACGGCCAACGACTGGCTCGTCTTCTATCCCATGGAATTGAAAGCCGGTAAGACCTACTATCTCCATTTCAGTTCGAGACAGCAAGGTACACGGGTGAATGCCGCCGACGGTAAATGTAAATTGGAAGTGTATCTGCAGAATTCCTATCCCCGCTACGAATTACCCTACGCCGAACAGCAAGGCTGGAAAGATACAGTGAATGTGCGTGGTACGGGCGCCGATCTTTATTCCCACGAGATCACTGTGCCGGAAGACGGTCATTATTTCCTTTCCATCAGGAACGTCACCTACACCGCACCCAAGGTAGATACACCCTTTGTCTACGATAATTCGATTTATGTGGATGACGTGATGTTCGCCGATCAGAACCTGTCTTCCGTTCAGGCGCTCGAGGCACAGATTCCCTACGAGGCCCGTTTGGGTAACAAGGTGGATATGGAATTGATGGTGAAGAATTTTTCGCAGAAACTCATTACGAAAGACAAGGTTTTTTATTGTTACAGAATAGACGGACACACCGCGGTAAAAAAGACCCATACGTCCGATGTGAAAGCTATGGCTCACGAAACCTATACTTTCACGAATGTTGATTTTTCCGAAGACGGAGACCATACCGTCGCCTTTTGGGTGGAAACCGTAGGTTCGAGCGATACTCCCGATACGGTGAAAGTGGAAGTGAAGCGCATCTATCCCAAGGACCTTCCCTACGAAGATGAATTTACGACAAAATCGTTGGACGAATGGCAATTCTATCCCGCTTCGCTCAATTCGTGGGTTCTTTCCACCGAATCTTCGGCCGTACATTCGGGCACGCACTGCATGTCCTACCGTCCGGGTACGAACCACGCCATAGGCTATTTAGTCAGTCCCATCCTCAAAGTCCAAAAGGACACCACCTATCGCATCGCTTTCCGTTACAAGCGCGAACACGCCTCCGAAAAAACCGACAGCGTGCGTCTTTACTATGCCTACAACCGTTTCGATTTGAAAGGGTTTACCTCTATGGGCAAAGCGTTTGTGGCCGATAGCACCGACTATGTTCTGTGCGAGGCATACATGAACTTCCCTTCCGATGGAAAAGTTTACGTGGCGATGGGTGTGGATTGCGCCATAGGTTCATCGGTGCTTTTTATAGACGATTTCTCGATAGCCGATAGTGTCTTCGCGCACAGCACACAGATGATACTGAGCGGTTTGAAAATGCCGCAGGGCATGTCTTTCTGCGATACAGCCTCCAAAGGAGCGGTGGAATTCTATGTCAAGAACCACAGTTTCCTTGATGTACAAAATATGAAGTTGCGTTATGAGGATGCATCTTCTATACAGAAAGAATTGACTTTAGGAAAGATTGCCCGTTATGACAGCGTGAAGGTGCGTATTCCCGTGGGACGTCTCATGGAGGGTGAATACGGGTTTAAGGCTTGGAACGTGATGCCTTACGAGCTCGATAGGAGCGACGATACGCTTTCGGGGACATTCCGTGTTTCGGGGGCGAAAGGCTTCCCGTTCTCCGAAAATTTCGAAGGCATCGTGCAGGGCACAGGTGCGGTGGATGTGAACGAAGACGGCATGGTATGGCGGATTCTGAACTCTGCGGAGCAGGCCCGCACAGGTTCGCAATGCCTCAACTTCCCGCATAAAAACGCCTTGTCGGGTGCGGTGTTCTTTACCGACGGCTTCAAGGCCGACCAGACGGGACGTTTCAAAATCA
>CAZEOJ010000064.1:0-8544 GCA_964513825.1 uncultured Bacteroidaceae bacterium | reverse complement strand
TTGCCGTAGTGGTTTTACCGCAAGCCTTGGGTCCCTCTACCAAGACCGCGCCCATCGCCTCCAATTTATCCTTTAATAATTGGTCTGCAATCCTTTCACGATACTCCATTCGATATTCTTTTGGATGCAAATATAGTATTTATTTGGAAACTTGGTGCAGATTCGTTTGGAAATTTAGCGCGATTTCGTTTGGAAACTTGATGCAGATTTGTTTGGAAATTTGGCGCGATTTCGTTTGGAGACTTGGCACGGCGGAATGAGGCTGTCTTTTTTCAACAATCGACCTCTATTTTTTAACAACGCATCTATCTTTTGCTCATCTTTTTTACTTTCACATTCCGAAACCAGTATCAATATCTTTCCGATGAACTCAGAAATACTTACCATTCTGCAACTTATCGGATCGCTTACCCTCTTCCTATACGGGATGAAGATGATGAGTGAATCCTTGCAAAAAATGGCGGGCAACAGAATGCGCGGCATTTTATCCTCCATCACTTCCAACCGCTTCAAAGGGGTTCTGACCGGAGTTTTCATCACCGCCCTGATCCAGAGTTCTTCAGCCGCCACGGTAATGGTGGTGAGTTTCGTCAACGCCGGACTTTTGGATCTGGCGGGATCCATCAGCATTATCCTGGGGGCCAATATCGGCACTACGGTAACAAGCTGGGTGGTTTCCGTGCTGGGATTCGGTAAGTTCAGCATCAGCGACCTGGCTTTGCCTATCATCGCCTTTGCCCTGCCCTTGCTCTTCTCTCAAAAACGATCGCGCAAGAACGTGGGTGAAATGGTTATCGGTTTCGGTACGCTGTTCCTCGCCTTACGCTTCTTGCAGGAATGTATGCCTGCCAATATACAGGATTATCCGGCGGTTCAGCATTTCATCTCCTCCGTCAGTTCGCACGGTGTCCTTTCCCGTCTTATCTTCGTGCTTATCGGAGCGTTGATGACGGCGCTCTTTCAAAGTTCAAGCGCCACGATCGCCCTTACCTTGGTCATCTGCGCCAGTGGCCTTATCGGCCTGGAAGAGGCGGCGGCCATGATTATCGGGGAAAACATCGGCACCACGATTACCGCCGTTTTGGCCGCTTCGGTGGCCAATGTTCCCGCCAAGCGCGCCGCCTATTCGCATATGCTCATCAACATATTCGGGGCGGTGTGGATTTTTATCGTGTTCCCTTACTTCCTCAAGATGGTGTGCGATTTGAGCATGTTCCTGCATATCGCCCATTATAACCCGATGTACAGCAATATGGCCTTGATGCAGGCGGAGGTTCCGGCCTATATGCAGGCGGAGGTGCGTGCGGATGTGCTGTTGTCGCTGCCGCTTACGCTGGCCTTGTTCAACACCTTGTTCAAATGTATCAACGTGTTTGTGCTTATCTGGTTCGTTGATCCGCTTTGCAAGGTGGTGAGCCGGATGTTGCCCAACAAAGAGGGAGAAACAGGCTTTACGTTGAAACATATCAAGATCGGCTTGCTTTCCACCCCCGAAGCCTCGCTGGTGCAGGCGCAACGGGAAATATTGCTTTACGGGCAAGACACCTTGAAGATGTTCCAACGCATGGTGGCGGCTTACGGGTTGCCTGCAGGGGAATTCGAGAAAGAAATGGACAAACTGCGCAAGATGGAGGACGAAAGCGATCTGGTGGAGGTGGAAATCGCCAACTACCTTACCAAAGTGTCCGAATCGCGTATGTCCACCGAAAACACCCAGCGTATCCGCGCCATGTTCAAGATAGTTTCGGAAATAGAAAGCATCGCCGACACCACGCTGCATATAGCCGGAACGATTTTACGCCGCAATGAGCAGAAGATAGTTTTTGCCGATGATCTTTCTGAAAAGATAAAGAAGATGTTCGCTTTGGCCGAAGAATCCATACAGGTGATGTGCGTGAACCTGAGCGGCGACTACAAGGCGGTAATCACCAAGAAAGCCTACGAAGTGGAAAATACCATCAACACCTACCGCACCACGCTCAAACAGGAGCACATGACAGCCATCGAGGAACAGCGATACAGCTATTCCACCGGCATCTTGCTCAACGATATCGTTTCCGAATGTGAAAAGGCGGGCGACTACGCCATCAACGTAACGCAAGCCATGCAAGACATCGGCCACAACAATTAGCCTCAATCCGCTGAACATGGCAAGTTCCAATAAAATCTGTTCTCTTTTCGGCATACGGTATCCCGTTATACAGGGCGGCATGATATGGTGCAGCGGCTGGCGGCTGGCCGCGGCAGTGAGCGACAACGGCGGATTGGGTCTGATCGGGGCGGGTTCCATGCACCCCGAAACGCTTCGCGAACATATCCGCAAATGCAAAGAGGCCACCGATAAACCTTTCGGCGTCAACATTCCTCTACAGTATCCTGAACTGAACACAATCATGAACATGATGGTGGAAGAAAAGGTAGGCATCGTGTTCACTTCAGCGGGAAATCCGCTTCTCTGGACTCCCTTTCTACACGAACACGGCATCAAGGTGGCACATGTGGTGGCTTCGGTAAAGTTTGTCCGCAAATGTGAAGAAGCCGGCGTGGATGCCATCGTGGCCGAAGGATTTGAGGCCGGCGGCCACAACGGTAAAGAAGAGACCACCACCTTTTGCCTCCTGCCGGCCGTACGCGAAGCCACTTCACTGCCTTTGCTTGCCGCCGGCGGAATCGGCAGCGGGGAAACCATGTTCGCCGCCATGTGCCTAGGAGCGGACGGCGTGCAAATCGGCACCCGTTTCGCGCTGTCCGAAGAAAGTTCGGCACACGAAAACTTCAAACGTTTCTGCCTGACCCTCAGCGAAGGCGACACCATGCTGATGCTCAAGAAACTTTCCCCTACCCGCTTGGCCCGCAACCCGTTTTCGGAACAGATACGGGAAGCGGAAGAAAGAGGTGCGGACAGAACCGAGATCGCGGAAATCTTAGGGCGTGGACGTGCCAAAAAAGGAATTTTTCTGGGAGATCTGGAAAACGGGGAATTGGAAATAGGACAAAACGTTTCCCTATTCAAAACCCTGCAACCCGTAGCCGCCATCATGCAGGAAATTGTGGATTCCTACAACGCGCTGGCCATACGGAAACAAAATCCGCTATAAATACCGTAATAAAAAATGCTGAGGAATCTTTTAAAACAAACGCGCTCGTTCAGGCGTTTCAACGAGAGCGACCGCGTGCCGGCCGATTTACTCAAGACCTGGGTGGCCGATTTGCGCTATTGCGCCTCGGGACGCAACTGCCAACCGCTCAAATATGCAGTGGTGGCTTCGCCCCAATCCTGCGCGCAGATTTTTCCGCTGTTGGCCTGGGCTGGTTACCTTGAAGACTGGGCAGGGCCGGAAGCGGATGAACGCCCTTCAGCCTATCTGATTCAACTCATCGACAAGGATATTGCCGAAAACTGCCTCTGCGATGATGGTATTCAACTCCAGACCCTTTTGCTCTCAGCCACGGAAGCCGGCTACGGGGGCTGCATCATCAAATCCTTTAAAAACGCTGAACTACGGCAACGGCTCCGTCTTCCCGACCACCTGCAGATAAACTACGTGCTGGCCTTGGGCAAGCCGGTGGAAAAAGTAGTGGTGGAAGAGATGAAAAACAACGATGTCCGTTACTGGCGCACGCCCGACGGCGTTCACCACGTGCCCAAGCGTTCTGTCTCGGAACTTATCTATGCCGAGTATTAGGCCGCAACGGATGTTTCCTTTTAAAATTCCCTTTATGCAACGTTTTCTTCTTTTTCTATTCGGAAGTCTTTTGTGCGTTTCCCTACCGGCCGCCGCTTCCGATACGGTTTATCAGCCTTCGCCCGAGAATCTGGCCGCCCGCGAGCGTTTCCGCGACAACAAATTCGGCATCTTCCTGCATTGGGGTCTGTACAGTATGACCGCGCAGGGCGAATGGTACATGAACCGAGGCATAGACCATAACGAATACCGCAAACTGGCGGGCGGCTTCTATCCTGCCGGATTCAATGCCGAAGAATGGGTGTCGGCCATCAAGGCTTCCGGTGCCCGCTATATCTGCTTCACCACGCGGCATCACGACGGTTTCTCGATGTGGAACACGCAGTTTTCCGACTACAATATCGTCAAGGCGACCCCTTTCGGCAGAGATGTGCTCAAAGAACTGGCCGAAGAATGCCGGCGGCAGGGCATAGGCCTGCACCTTTACTATTCGCATCTGGATTGGGATAGGGAGGATTATTATCCTTTGGGCAGGACTGGGCGCAATACGGGACGCACCCGGCATGGTAGTTGGGACACCTATTACGCCTTTATGAACGACCAGTTGCGGGAACTGCTTACCGGCTACGGCCCGATAGGCGCGATATGGTTCGACGGCTGGTGGGACCACGATCAGGACAGCGCTTTCGACTGGCAGCTGCCCGGCCAATACAGGATGATTCACGAACTGCAACCGGCCTGCCTGATCGGCAACAATCACCATCAGACTCCCTTTGAGGGCGAGGACATACAGATTTTTGAACGCGACCTGCCGGGAGAGAATTCGGCGGGTCTTTCGGGGCAGGACATCGCCTCGCTTCCCTTGGAAACCTGCCAGACCATGAACGGGATGTGGGGCTACAAGATTGCCGACCAGAACTACAAGGACACCCGTAGCCTGATTCATTATCTGGTACGGACGGCGGGCAAGAACGCCAATCTGTTGCTCAACATAGGCCCGCAGCCCGATGGCCGTCTGCCGCAAGCGGCCTTGGAACGGCTCGCCGAGATAGGCGAATGGATGCAGGTGTTCGGCCCGACCCTCTACGGAACGCGCGGCGGCGAGGTTCCGCCCCGTCCGTGGGGTGTGGTGACGGCCAAGGACAACCGCCGTTACGTGCATATCCTCGATCTATCCGACCCCGTGCTGTTTGTTCCCTTGCAGGGCGTGAAAGTAAAATCGGCCAAGGAATACGAAAGCGGAAAGACGGTCAAATTCCGTCAGGACGCCGAGGGGGTCTTCCTTATCCTCGATACCGTTCCGCAAGCTATCGACCATGTGGTGGAACTGGTGGTTTCACAAAAATAGACAGGCTATGTTTCAAGACAGAACCCGATTCAGGATAGAAGTATGCGCCAACTCGGTGAACAGCGTGCTGGCGGCGAAAGAGGCCGGTGCCGACCGGGTGGAGCTTTGCGCGGGGATGCCCGAGGGGGGCACGACCCCTTCGTACGGCTGTATCATGGAGGCCTGTGCCGTGGGCGGTATAGCGGTGAATGTGATTGTGCGGCCCCGCGGCGGCGATTTTCTTTATGATGCGGTGGAGAAAAAGGAGATGTTGCGCGATATAGGCATGATAAAGGAAAGCGGCGCGGCCGGCGTGGTGTTCGGCATGTTGCGGGCGGACGGCAGCATAGACGAAGAATTCTTGCGGCAATGCATTCGGGAGGCCGCGCCGCTTCCGGTAACCTTCCACCGGGCTTTCGACCGTTGCGCCGATCCGATGGAGGCCTTGTCCGTGCTGGAAGATTGCGGAGTGACTAGGCTGCTTACCTCCGGGCAGCGTGCCGATGCCTTGCAGGGCGCGGATTTGATAGCGCGTCTGGTGCAGGCTTCCAAAAACATCATCGTGATGCCGGGTTGCGGCGTTTCGGCCGAGAATATCGCCCTGATCGCCCAAAAGACAGGCGCCGAAGAATTTCATCTTTCGGGCAGGGTGCGTAGGGAAAGCCGGATGCTGTTCCGTCATCCCGAATTCGAGCGCGAAGAACCGGTACGCATAGACGGCTACGCGCATCAGATAAGCGGGGTGGAGAAAATCCGCGCGGCTATCGCGGCCTTGCTATAGTTGCCGGATGGCCTTGAGCAACTGTTCCCCCAGATTGATGTTGTAGCCTTGCGATACAAAAACCACGCGGTTAAAGGTATCGCCAACGATGAACAAAGGCAGGTTCCGTTCCTGTAAATCCAATTTTTCCGCCAGTTCCTTCACCGCCGCGTTTTCTTGGTCTATGCCGAACCGCAAGGTGGCGGGCAGATTCTCCACGGGGTGTTTCCGATAGTTGAGCCAGGCGGCCTTATCCTTGAAAAGCGCGATAATGGGGCGTCCCCAGGCCTCCAATTCGGTTTTGAGGCGGCTCAGGTCGTGCAGGGCGTGGTCGGTGGGTTCTTCGCCGGCACCTAATACGGCCAGCACGAAATAGCCTCTTCCGGTCTGTTGCAGAATGCTTTGGATTTTTTCTTCCGCTATATCGAGATAAGGCGTTTCGGCATTGAACGACCCGATGACCTTGAGGCGGTCGGGGTCGTCGCGCATCACCAAAGGAATACGCGAGGTCTCCCGAGGCTTCACGTTGAAGAAGTGCAGTTGCGCCAGGACATCGCCTCCGGCCAGACGGGTTCCCGAAACCAACAGATAGTAGCCTTCCTGAAAAGGTTGGGGCTTGGTAAACGAGGATTTATAAGTGACGCTGCCGTCTTCGGGATAGGTTTGCAGGCGGAAGCCGTTTTTTTCGTGCCGCGAGAGCGTGAAATGCGCGTAATATTCCGGGTCAGGCAACAGGCGGGCGCCCGTGTAGGTCAACTGCAGATAGCTGTCCGTGCCCGCTTTTTCCACCGTATCGGGAACCACCTCCTCAAACACGCTCTGCCAAACGTCCGCGTCGTCGGCATATTGAACCTGTCCCGTAACGGGATGCACTCTTGCCGCACGCCCCGCCGCCCGCATCACGCTCACAAAAAAGATGTCGCGGCTCCTGCGGTCCGCCATGCGCGATGTATATACGCCTATAGGCGAGATCGGGCAGTTTTTCAGGCAATGGTCGTCTATCAGGCGGATGCTGTCGCGCACCCAAGCGGCAAAAAACGAAGGTTCCGCATAAATCCGCTGCAGGAATTCGGGCGGAAGGTTCGCGTGGAAAAAAGCGCGGTAAGGGGTCAGCTGTTCGTAATCCACGCGCGGATTGCGGATATATTCCGTGTTGGAGGTGCTTTGCCTCATGGCGTCTTCCAGCACGTCCGAAGAAACGTCCCGCCAATCCTTTTCACTCAGAACGCTCAATAAATCCAAGGCTTCCGAACGGTTTTCGGATTCTTGCAGAAAAGCATCGATAACGGCATGGTTTCCCCGGCTTCCCACCAATATTTTCACGGTTCTTTCTATCGGGAGGCCGAGTTCACAGGCGCGGCGGGCGGCGGTTTCCTTGTTGTAGAACGTGGCGGTATAGCCGTGGCGAAGACTGTCTTCGGCTTCCAGGCGGAGTTTGTTCCGCTGCCGCTGCGCTTCGCTCACCTCCGTTTCCTTGCGTTTGAGCGGAGGCGGCACCATATCGAGACTTATGGTAAATTCCTCGCCGACCGTTCTGTCCAGCACCAGCCGCACGGCGGTGTCCTGACCGAAACGTATCTTGCGGAAACCGAAACGCCCGTCTTTTTCGGCCCAGGCCAGCATATCGCCCTTGCCGGCGGTGAGGCGCGCCTTGCCGTCCTTGCCGGTGTTCTTCACCGCCACGGGATAGAATTCGGCATAGTTGTACAATCGGAATTCCACTTTCTGCTCCGGCAGCGGCCGGCCGTGCATGTCGCATACCTCCACTTCCACACCCACCGTGTCGGCATAGTGGGCGGTAACATTGATTTCGGTATAGAGAGGCGTGCGCGCCATTACCTCTTCCGGGCCTTGGTAACGGCCGAATACCTTGGTGTGCATCAACATGCCGCGGGTGGCGGGTTTGTTGAACCAGGCCAGATCCAAGACCGGTTCGGGCTCACAGGCACCTAAGAAATGCCAGCGGCCGTCCACATAGGCTTCCACCCAGGCGTGGTTGTCGTCGGTATGCGCCCAACGGGGCGTATAGACCTGACGGGCGGGAATGCAGACCGAACGCAGGGCGGCCACCAATAAAGTGGATTCCTCGCCGCAACGTCCGTAGGCGGTTCTGACGGTGGCCAAAGGCGAGGAAGTGCGCATGTCGGAGGGCGTATAGACCGCTTTTTCGTGACACCAATGATTTACCTCCAGCACGGCTTCCTCCAAAGAAAGATCCTTTACCCGGTCTTTGAGTTCGGCATAGAAAACCATGCGGCTCGAGTCTAAATTCTCGTTGTTGACCCGCACCGGCAGCACAAAGTGCCGGAACTCCCTTTCGGGAATGTCTTTGCCCCACGGCATCTCCTCCTTGGCCTTGAACGAAGTGCGTATGTTCCGTAGGTAGAATTCGGGCGAGTAATCGGCGATGTCGCCCACAGGCATATAGGCGTAGAGGAACTTCAGGGCCTCCTGCTCCTGCGGGGCCTGACGGTCGATGAAATCGAAGACAGGTTGGAAGGTCTTTTCTGGGAACAGGCTCTTTTTCGCCTCAAAATCGTTCAGGACCGTATCTCTTTCCATAGCATCCGAAATAAAGTGTTTTTGGCCGCATCCGGCGCACAAGAGTGCCGCAACCAGCATCATCGCCCAATATGCCTGCTTCTTCATCGAATTTGTTTTTGGCAAAGGTATCAAGAAAATTCGCTAATTTTGAAACCTTAAGGAAAAGTTCTCCATGCTCCTCAACTACATTTGGATCGGATTCTTTTTGGTGGCTTTCGTGGTGGCGT
>CAZEOJ010000063.1:0-8600 GCA_964513825.1 uncultured Bacteroidaceae bacterium | reverse complement strand
TTTGGGCAATGCCAAAGGCGTGGTGGCGGTGGATGCCCGTATCCGCATAGAGAAATAGACCTGCCCACATGAAACGTTTTGCTGGCGATGCCGTCATGGGGCTGATATTCCTGGCCCTCTTTCTGCCTTTTTTCCTTTGCGAGCCCCTTTATGCCGGCTACCAGGCATTCAATGCATCTCATGCAGTGTTGGCGGGCGGCATCAAGTTCGCCATTCTGTCCACCTTGGGCGAGATTATCGCGTTGCGGATACGCACCAAAGGCTACGACTTAAAAGGCTTCGGCGTGTTGCCGCGCATGATTGTGTGGTTTTTCTTAGGCGCGTGGATTGTGATGGCGATGCGGATTTTCGGGAAAGGCGCTCCCGTGCTGGCCGATTATATCCTCCATGCCGACGGCAAGGTGATCGCGGCGATGTCCGGCGGTATTTCCTGGTATAAATTCATCGGCGCGTTCTTTATCTCCCTGATGCAGAATACCGCTTTCGCTCCCGTTTTCATGACCCTGCACAAAATCACCGACACCCATATCATGCGGGGCGGCGGCACCCTGTCGGGCTTTCTCAGACCCATTCCTATGGGCGAAATCATGCAGGGAATAGATTGGAAACGGCAATGGTCGTTCGTCTTCAAGAAAACGATACCTTTCTTCTGGATTCCCGCGCATACCGTAACGTTCATGCTGCCGGGCGAATATCAGGTGCTTTTCGCCGCTTTCCTCGGCGTCATCCTCGGCATCATCCTTGCCTTTGCCGCGCATAAATAAGGGAAAAAGGGACTATTCCGCTTGGAGCCAGGTGACGTTTTCCTGCGCGCGGAGCCAGGTGAGCTGGCGTTTGGCGTAGCGGCGGGTGTGGGTCTTGATGTCGGTGACGGCTTGTTCCAAGGAGATTTTTCCGTCAAAATAATCAAAGAGTTCGCGGTAGCCTACGGTCTGCAAGGCATTGAGCGTGCGGTGCGGATAGAGCGCGCGGGCTTCGTCGGGCAATCCGTTTTGCATCATGAGGTCGACGCGGAGGTTGATGCGGCGGTAGAGTTCTTCCTTGGGGCGGTCGAGCACGTAGCGTTCGATGACGAAAGGCCGCTGCTTGCGCGGGTTGGTGCGCAGCGAAGAATAGGGTTTGCCCGTGGTGAGGCAGACTTCCAGCGCCCGCCGCAGACGTACCGAGTTCTGCAAGTCTATCTTTTCGTAAAAGACAGGGTCGAGTTCCTTGAGTTTCTGTTGCAGGCATTCTATGCCGTTTTCGTGCAGAAGGTCTTTGAGTTGCTGCCGCAGGGCGGGGGAGGGGTCGGGCAATTCGTCGATGCCGTGGCAGACGGCGTTTACATACAATCCCGAACCGCCCGCCATAACCACCGTGTCGTAGCGCGCAAAAAGCTTTTCCAACAACGCCAAGGCCTCTTCCTCGTAGCGCGAGACACTGTAATATTCCTCCACGCTCTTGCAGGCGATGAAATGATGCGGCACCTCGGCCAATTCCTGCATGGAGGGGCGCGCCACGCCTATGTTGAGCTCGCGGTAGAACTGGCGGGAGTCGGCGCTCACGATTTCCGTGCCGTAACGCTTCGCCCATTCGATAGCCAAGGCGGTCTTGCCCACCGCCGTAGGCCCCTCCAAAACCTTGAGCACCTTATCGGCCATCGTCTTTCCTCCGCTTTTGCGTGGCGGGTTCTTTCAATCCCAATTCCTTGGCCACCTCCTTTATCAAAGCCCAGTTTTCTTCTTCTGTATTGGCGATGTCGCCGTTGAGCACCGCGTCTTTCACCCTCGTCTTGATGATGCCGATTTCCTTGCAAGGCGGCAGACCGTAACGCTCCATGATATCGGTACCCGACACCACGGGCTGCAAGTTGCGGATATAGTCCTTTTCGGCCAGTTCCTGCAACTTCTTTTCCACAATGGTAAAGTTGTTCTTGTAGCGCGCCACCTTCTCGCGGTTCTTGGAGGTGATGTCGGCACGCCCCAGCGTCATCAGCGCGTCTATGTCCTCTCCGGCCTCGAAAGCCAGACGCCGCACCGCCGAATCGGTCACGATATCTTCGGCCAGGATTATGGGGCGCAGATGCAGTTCCACCATTTTGCGCACAAAACGCATGTGTTCGTCCAAAGGCAGTTTGAAACGGCGGAAAATATCGGGCACCATTTTGCCGCCCAAAAACTCGTGGCTATGGAATGTCCAGCCGCGCACGGCGTCGAAACGCTTGGTGCGGGGTTTGGCGATGTCGTGCAGGAGGGCCGCCCACCGCAGCCACAGGTCGCCGTGCGCGTAGGCCACGTGGTCGAGCACTTCCAAGGTATGCTCGAAATTGTCTTTGTGCGACTTGCCTTTGATAGTCTCCACGCCTTTGAGCGCGAGCATTTCGGGAAAGAACAGCCCCAGCAGGCCGGCCGCGTCGAGCAGGCGCAGCCCGTAGGAAGGTTGGGGCGAAAGCAGAATCTTGTTGAATTCCTCGGTAATCCGTTCGGCCGACAAGGTTTTGATTTGCGCGGCGTTGCGCATGATAGCCTCGAAGGTGTCCGGCTCGATGTCAAAATATAACTGCGAGGCGAAACGCACCGCCCGCAGCATACGCAAAGGGTCTTCCACAAAACTCTGGTCGGGGTCGCGGTGCGAGCGCACGCTGTGCGCCTCCAAATCTTCCAGCCCGTGGAACGGGTCGAGCAGCTCCCCGAAATTTCTGTCCGAGAGCGAAAGCGCCATAGCGTTGATGCTGAAGTCGCGGCGATGCTGGTCGTCTTGCAGGCTGCCTTCCTCTACCTGCGGTTTGCGCGAGCCGGGCGTATAGGTTTCCTTGCGCGCGCCCACGAATTCGATTTCCATGCCGTCGTATTCGAACTTGCAGGTGCCGAATTGCTCGAATACCGCCAGATGCGGCGCCTCTCCGTGGAGGGCGGCGATTCTTTCACACACCTTACGGGCAAAATCCACCCCGTTGCCCAACACCACACAATCGATGTCGGCGGAGAGGCGCCGCAACAGCAAATCCCGCACGTAACCGCCCACCACATAGACATCTTCGCCTGTCAGGACAGACGTTTCCCGGATGATGCCGAACACGGGCCCGCTCAATTTTTCTTTCAGGTTCATTCCACTACATTAAAATGGTCCGGCGATTTCTTGCGCTCGAACATTGCAAAAAAAAGAATAAAATTTTAATTTTGACGCGCATTTTTAGAACGCAACACACTATGGGCCTTTTTTCCTTTATGAACCGAGATATCGCTATTGACTTGGGAACAGCCAATACGATAATCATATACAACGACAAAGTGGTGGTGGACGAGCCGTCTATCATCGCTATCGACCGCAATACGGACAAGGTTTTGGCCGTGGGCAAGGAAGCCATGATGATGCAGGGCAAGACGCCCGACCACATCAAGACGATCCGTCCCATGAAAGACGGCGTTATCGCCGATTTTCAGGCCACCGAAAGCCTGATGCGCGAACTGATCAAGAAGATTCCCGCACCCAAGAGCGTTTTCTCGCCGGCCTTGAAAATGGTCATCTGCATTCCCTCCGGCATCACCGAAGTGGAGGAACGCGCCGTGCGCGACTCGGCCGAACAGGCGGGTGCAAGGGAAGTGAAACTGATTCACGAACCTATGGCCGCGGCTATCGGTATCGGCCTGAACGTGCTTGAACCCCACGGCAATATGGTGGTGGACGTGGGCGGCGGCACCAGCGAGATCGCCGTCATCGCGTTGGGCGGTATCGTGAGCAACAAGTCCATCCGCGTGGCGGGCGACGATTTCAACCAGGATATCAAGGAATACATGAGCAAGCGGCATAATATCAAGATCGGGGACTACACCGCCGAGCGCATCAAGATCGAGGTGGGTGCGGCCTTGCCCGAACTGGACAATCCGCCCGAGGATTTTGCCGTGCAGGGACGCGACGTATTGACCGGTATTCCCAAAGAAATCGTGGTGAATTATGCCGAAATCGCCCAGGCGCTCGACCGTTCGATTCTCAAGATAGAAGCGGCGGTGTTGAGCGCGTTGGAAATGACGCCTCCCGAACTTTCGGCCGACATCTTCAAGACCGGTATCTATCTGGCCGGCGGCGGGTCGTTGCTCCGCGGTCTGGACAAGCGTTTCGCGGCCAAGACCAAACTTCCCGTGCACCTTGCCGAAGACCCCCTGCGTGCCGTGGCGCGCGGTACCGGCATCGCCCTGAAGAATTACGACAAATTCACGTTCCTCATTAAATAAGCGGGCAAGGTTTTGTCCGCGGCTCTATGAAAAACATACGGCTTTGGCTTAAGCGAAACCTCTATGTAGTCTTGTTTCTGCTGTTGGAGTTTTTCTCGGTGGGAGTCTTTTTCCGCTATCATCCCATGCAGGAATCGGGGTTCTACAGTTTCTGCGCCGGCATCAAGGGCCGTTGCGCCGCCGTATTCGGCGGTGAGCACAGCCGCAAGGCTCTGCGCGAGGAGAACCGTCGCCTGCAGGCCGAGAACGCCGCCTTGCGCGCCACGGTGGAATCCTCTTATTTCAGCACCTCTCATCTTGTGGACTCGGTGTGCGACGACACGCTCTACAAACAGATGTACACCTATATCGTGGCGAATGTGATTCACGCCACCTTCGCGCCCAAAGACAACTATGTGATGCTGGACGCGGGTTCGAACGACGGGGTGGCTCCCGGCATGGCGGTCTTTTCGCCGGCGGGCATCGTGGGTATCGTGAACCGGGTGTCGCCGCATTTTTCTTCGGTGATTTCGGTGCTGCACAGCCAAAGTATGGTGAGCGTGAGCCTGGCCTCGTCGGGCTATTCGGGCTCGCTGCTGTGGAAAGGCGGCCGCTACGACGCGGCGGAGTTGGTGGACGTGCCGGCGCATATCGAGGTGGAGATCGGCGAGAGGGTGGTGACCAGCGGGCTTTCGTCGGTCTATCCCGGCGGTCTGCCCGTGGGCTGCGTGTCGGGCATCGCCTCGCACGAAGGAGAGGAGTTCTATCGCCTCAACGTCCGTCTCAGCGAGCCCTACGCAAGCTTGGACAAGGTGTATGTGGTGAAAAACCTTTATAAAGACGAACAGGATTTATGCAGACTTCCTTCTGGAAAAATATAATACGGCTTGCGTTCTTGCTGCTGTTGCAGGTGCTGGTGCTGGAACATATCTCCTGGCCGGGCAGCCTGCATCTGCTCGTCTATCCGATAGCGTTGATCCTGCTGCCCATGCAGCTGCCCAACGTGGCGTTGATTCTGCTCGCTTTCGGCTATGGCTGGCTCGTGGACATCTGCTGCGGCACACCGGGATTGAACGCGGCTTCGGCCACGTTCATGATGTTCTGCCGGATTGTCTATTTCAAACTCAACGATGTGCGGGATATCCTGCACGACAGCGAACTGCAAGGCTCTCCGCTGCCGTCCAACCTGGGGTGGGGCGGTTTTGCCGTCTACGCGGCCTGGATGGTGGCGGCCTTCCACGTCTTCTACTTTCTGTTGCAGGCGGGCAGCTTTCATCATTTTCCCTATACCTTTTTCCTTATGGCGGGCAGCGGCCTGTTGTGCTACCTCTCCCAGCTTCTGGTGGTGTGGATGTTCGCCAAAAAGAGCAATACAAGGTAATTTCGTATCTTTGCAACTTTGTTGCGCTGTAGAAATTAAAACTTACAGAATGAGACCTGATTACAAACATGTAGATATACGGAAAGGCGCGGCCTCGACCAAGACCGCGGCTTCCAGGAAAGGGGAGGCCGGACGTTGGCAGACCCCCGAGCAGATACCCGTAAAACCGTTTTACGTGCGCGAAGACTTGCAGGACATGGAACATCTTGACTATGCCGCAGGTCTTCCTCCGTTTTTACGCGGTCCCTACAGCACCATGTACACCCAGCGTCCGTGGACGATCCGCCAGTATGCGGGCTTCTCGACCGCCGAGGAATCCAACGCCTTCTACCGCCGCAACCTGGCCGCCGGGCAAAAGGGCTTGAGCATCGCGTTCGACCTGGCCACGCACCGGGGCTACGACTCCGATAACGAGCGGGTTGTGGGCGACGTGGGCAAGGCCGGCGTGGCGGTCGACTCCATTCTCGACATGGAGATTCTTTTCGACCAGATTCCCTTGGACAAGATGTCGGTGTCGATGACCATGAACGGCGCGGTGTTGCCTATCCTGGCATTCTATATCGTGGCCGCCGAGGAACAGGGCGTGAAGATGGAGCAGCTCAGCGGCACCATTCAGAACGATATCCTCAAGGAGTTCATGGTGCGCAACACCTATATCTATCCGCCCAAGCCGTCGATGAAGATTATCGCCGACATCTTCGCGTTCACCTCCAAGAATATGCCCAAGTTCAACTCTATCAGTATCTCGGGCTATCATATCCAGGAGGCGGGGGCTTCGGCCGACATCGAGCTGGCCTATACCTTGGCCGACGGCTTGGAGTATATCCGCGCGGGTATCAACGCGGGCATGAGCATCGACGATTTCGCGCCCCGTCTTTCGTTCTTCTGGGGCGTGGGCATGAACCACTTTATGGAAATCGCCAAGATGCGGGCGGCGCGTATGCTGTGGGCCAAGCTGGTCAAGCAGTTCAACCCCAAGAATCCCAAGTCGATGAGTCTGCGTACCCACTCGCAGACCTCGGGCTGGTCGCTCACCGAACAGGATCCTTTCAACAATGTGGCGCGTACTTGTGTGGAGGCTATGGGCGCGGCGCTGGGACATACCCAGTCGCTGCACACCAACGCTTTGGACGAGGCTATCGCGCTGCCTACCGACTTTTCGGCGCGTATCGCCCGCAACACGCAGATTTATATTCAGGAAGAGACGCAGATCTGCAAGGGTATCGACCCGTGGGCGGGTTCCTACTATGTGGAGACGCTGACGCAGGAACTGGCCGACCGTGCGTGGAAACTGATTCAGGAAGTGGAATCCTACGGCGGCATGGCCAAGGCTATCGAGGCGGGCGTGCCCAAGATGCGCATCGAGGAAGCGGCCGCCCGCAAGCAAGCCCGTATCGACTCGCGCACCGACACGATTGTGGGCGTGAACAAATACCGTTTGGAGAAAGAGGCGCCTATCGAGACGCTGGAAGTGGACAATACCAAGGTGCGCGAGGCGCAGTTGGCCCGTCTGGCCAAATTGCGCGCCAACCGCAACCAGGCCGAAGTCGACGCGGCTTTGGCCGCGTTGACCCGTTGTGCCGAAACCGGAGAGGGCAACCTGCTCGAACTTTCTATCGACGCGGCGCGCAAACGGGCTTCGCTGGGCGAGATTTCGTTCGCTTTGGAAAAAGTATTCGGCCGCTACAAGGCCTCCATTAAAACCATTTCGGGTGTGTATGCGAAAGAAGTAAAAGACGACGCCTTGTTCAACAAGGCGGTGGCTATGGCCGATGCCTTCGCCAGGAAGGAAGGCCGCCGGCCGCGTATCATGGTGGCCAAAATGGGGCAGGACGGACACGACCGCGGCGCCAAGGTGGTGGCTACGGGCTATGCCGACCTCGGTTTCGACGTGGATATGGGGCCCTTGTTCCAGACGCCCGCCGAAGCGGCCAAACAGGCGGTGGAGAACGATGTGCATATCGTGGGCGTCTCGTCGTTGGCGGGCGGTCACAAGACCCTGGTTCCGCAGCTGGTGGAAGAACTCAAGAAGTTGGGTCGCGAGGACATCCTCATCACCGTGGGCGGCGTGATTCCCTATCAGGACTACGATTTTCTTTATAAGCACGGAGCTTGCGCCATCTTCGGCCCCGGCACGGTGATTGCCGATTCGGCCGTCAAGATGCTGGAGATTCTCGGTGTGGAACAACCCGAATAAGACGTTATGAAACATCTGTTGCTCATCAGTAACTCCACCAATGCGGGCGAAGCCTATCTGGGCTGGCCGCGCGTGCAGATTGCCGACTTCATCCAGGCGCACGGCATCAGGACGGCCCTGTTCATTCCCTACGCGGGCGTGGCTTCCGGCTACGATGCCTACGAGGCGAAAGTGGCCAAGGTCTATGCCGAAATGGGCGTGAAACTGGTTTCCATTCATCACAGCGAATACCCGATAACGGCGGTCGACAAGGCCGAATGCATCGTGGTGGGCGGTGGAAACACCTTCCATTTGGTGCACGAGATGCACCGTCTGGGCGTGATGAAGGCGATACGGGAGAAGGTGATGCAGGGCTGCCCGTATATGGGTTGGAGCGCGGGTTCGAACGTGGCCTGTCCCTCGATGAAAACCACCAACGACATGCCTATCGTCTATCCGTCTTCTTTCGATACGCTGGGTCTGGTTCCGTTTCAGATCAACCCGCACTATCTGGACGCCAATCCTGCGGGGCACGGCGGGGAGACGCGCGAGGACCGCATCCAGGAGTTCATGGTGGTCAATCCCGATATCTATGTGGTGGGATTGCGCGAGGCCACTTCGCTTTTGGTGGAGGGCGACAGCATGAAGTTGCTCGGTTCGCGCAGGATGCGGCTTTTCAAGGCCGGTGAGGAAACGCGCGAGATAGAGCCCGGCGACGTTTCGTTCCTGCTGTAAGGCGGTGCGACCCTGCTTGCAGGGCTATCAATGCACGATGACGCTTATCCGTTTGAGGATATGGAGCGCGGAAGTCAATCCCTCCATATCCGTATGGATTTCTCCGTCGGAACCGTCG
>CAZEOJ010000062.1:3565-8655 GCA_964513825.1 uncultured Bacteroidaceae bacterium | reverse complement strand
CTAATTCAAGAGGCTTATGAGTATGCAAAGGAAAAATATTCTAAAAGGAAGTAAGATAAATTTCAATTTATCAACGAGATTAAAAAATAGTCTCGTTTTTTGCTAGTTTCAAAATTTACAACCAAAAGGCCGCTTTTTTTATTTCAAGAGTATACTCAGATTCGAGACGAACAGCTTGACCGACATCGCCAGCAGAATCACGCCGAAGAAACGGCGGGAGACATAGATGCCGTTGCGTCCGATGAGCTTCTCCACCCAAGATACGTGCCGTATCACCAAATAGACCAAAATCATATTCAGCACCACGGCCACGATGATGTTCTCCACCGCGCATTCGGCGCGGAGAGAGAGTTCGGTGGTGAGGGTGCCGGGGCCCGCCACCAGGGGAAACACCACGGGAATGAGCGTGGCCTGCGGGGAGGAGCCCGTATCGTTCTTAAAGAGTTCCACGTTGAACGTCATCTCGACGGCCAAGGCAAAGAGCACCAACGCGCCCGCCACGGCAAAGGAGGCTATGTCGGTGTTGAAAAGCCGCAACAGGGCCTCGCCCGCAAAGAGGAACACCACCAGAATGGCCAGGGACAACAACGAGGCCTTTATCGCCGACACTTTCTTTCCCGAGCTCTGCAAGTCGGCGAACACGGGAATGGAGCCCGTCACGTCTATCACGGCGAAAAGCACCATGAAAGACGTGGCTATCTCCTGCCAACTGAAATGTAGATTCATCATCGCATACTTTTATACCGACAAAATTAGCAAAAACGTCGTTTCATATTTGCACGAGAAAAGTGCAAATTTTGCAGAAAAATGCATTTTTTTAGTGCAATTTTAGTATATTTGCACGCACACAAAACAATATCAATCCCCTATGGAAGCTTTATTTGAAACACAAAAGCGGATTCTGGCGAATACCGACACGCGTTTTTTACGCTATATCTACAAGGATATCAAATGGAACTCCCGCATGTTGGCACTTGTAGGCCCGCGAGGCGTGGGGAAAACCACCCTGTTCCTGCAACATATCAAGTTGCACCACAAGCCCGAAGACACCCTCTATGTGTCTACCGACAGCACCTATTTCACCACGCATACCCTCCTCGAGCTTGTCGACCGTTTCTACAAGAACGGGGGCAAGAACCTCTTTCTCGACGAGATTCACAAATACGGAAGGTGGTCGCAGGAATTAAAGGAAATCTACGACAGTTACCCTACCCTGCGCATTGCCTTTACCGGCTCGTCGGTATTAGACATCACCAAGGGCGTCGCCGATTTAAGCCGCCGGGCCCCCGTCTACAAAATGCAAGGGCTGTCGTTTCGGGAATATCTGTTTATGTTTCATAATCTTTCCGTTCCCGTACACACTCTGTCCGACCTCCTCGACAACAAGATTTCACTGCCCGGCGTGGAGCATCCCCTCCCCCTCTTTGCCGATTATCTGCGAAAGGGGTATTATCCTTTCGGGCAGGATCCGGCCTTTGGAATGGAATTAGAGGAATTGATAAACAAAACCTTAGAAGTAGACATTCCCAACTACGTCAATATGAACATGGGTATGGTGCGCAAACTCAAACAGTTGTTGGGAATCATCGCCCAAAGCGTGCCATTCAAGCCCGTACATACTACTTTGGCCGGACTCACGGGCATAAGCCGCAACGATATCGCCGAGCATTTTGTTCTCTTGGAACGGGCGGGATTGATAGGACAGCTGCGCAATGCCACGGGGGGTATCCGAGGGCTCGGCAAAATCGAGAAAATGTATCTCGACAACCCCAATCTCATCTATGCCCTGGCGCCCGAAAACGCCAATACCGGCAATCTGCGCGAAACCTTTTTCTTTAATCAGATGCGTGTAAACAACGATGTAATCAGCAGTAAATCATCCGATTTTACTATAAATAACATGACGTTCGAGGTAGGAGGCTCCCACAAAAAACAAAAGCAGATAGCCGGACTCAAAGATGCTTATATCGTGAAAGACGATATCGAGTATGGACACGGCAACATCATCCCCCTCTGGGCTTTCGGATTGAATTACTAAAAAAGGAGGGGGCCGTTTTTCAAACGGCCCCCTCCTTTTCTATACACTCGTTTCCATTCGCCCCGCAGGGGCGCTTCCATACACCTACAAGGTGCCGCCGATGAGGATGGCGGCCAGGAGGGCGATAATGGCGTACAACTCGGGGAATACGGCCAGAATCATGGTCGAGCTGAAGAGGTTGTAGCCGTTGCCCATGCCGTTGATACCGTCGGCGCATACCTTAGACTGACGGAAAGCGGAGAACAGGGTGACGAAACCCACGGCAAGACCGGCGCCCATGACGGCAGCGGCCTGGAACCAGGTGATTTCGGCGGTGATTTTCGGATAGATGAGGAAGAAGCCGACAAAGCCGTAAAGACCTTGCGTGGCGGGCAGGGCGCTGAGGGCGATGCACGAACCGAACACATCGGGTTTCTTCTTCATGGCACCGAGCGTGGCGCCGCCGGTAATGGATACGCCGTAGGCACTTCCGATACCCGAAAGGGCCACCATGACGGCGATGCCTAAATAGGCAAGAATTGCAGGATTCATAATCTGTCTGTTTTTATTGTTAATTAATAATTTATTTACTTCTTCATAAACGGCTTATAGGCCTTGCCGCCCCCCACAAAGCCCGCGTTCTTATAAAACTCCACAAAGGTGAGGCGGATAGGGTGAACCAACGCGCCCAGGATGCACAAAGCGATGTTGAGCCCGTGCCCGAACAGCAGGATAGCCAACATGACCAGCTGGCTCACCACCGGCACCCCTACACCCGCCGCCGCATCGAACGCCAAGGTGTTGAACACCGAGCCGAGGATGCCGCCCGTGAGCCCGAGGGCGAACAGACGGATATAAGACAGCAGGTCGCCCACCAGTCCGGTGGCGGTGTTGTAGGTGGTCCACAGACCGGAGCCGAAATTGAGCAGGATGTTTTTTCCGGGCTTGTTGTAGAACAGGGCGAAGACGGCCCCGGCGCCAACCAAAGCGCACAGCGCGTAGTTGACGGCGGCGGGCACTTCCACGCCCAGCATGGGCAGCCCCATCAACATGGCGCCGAACACCAGCACAAAAATCCAACCCAAGCGGTAGAGCGCATATCGGAAACCCTGCATCTTGGTAATCCGCACCGCATCGAGCGCCATACCGAAGATAATCTGAACCGCGCCCACCACCAGAGAAAGGGTCATCATCTGGTTGCTGTCGAGCATAAAATCGCGGAACTTGCCCAAGGCCTCTATCTTTACCAGCTCCGCCCCGAAGAACGTGCCCGACAAAGTGCCGAAAATCACGGTGCCCACACCCAGCCAAAAGGCGAGCCATGCAATGCCTTTGGCCTTTTCGGGCAGTTTGAACGCCAGGACCAAGGCCGCCGCCATGATGAGCAGCCCATACCCCGCATCCCCGAGGCAGAAGCCGAAGAACGCCATAAAGAAAGGCGCGAGCGCGGGAGTAAGGTCGATTTCGCGATAGGAAGGCAACGAAAACAGGTTGGTGATAGGCTCAAACAGCCTCGCGAAACGACCGTTACGCAACAGCACGGGGATTTCGGACGCTTCCTCCTCGGGCACTTCCTCCGCCGCACGGGTCTGATACACCACGTCTTCCTGTTGCAGGAACGCTTCGAACGCCGGTGCCTGCTCCTCGGGCAGGAAGCCCACCACGACCCGCAGGGCCCCGTCGGCCTCGTCGGGCGCGTTGAGCGACACCGTCTTGTATTCCAAACTGTTGAACAAGTCTTTCTGATAGGCTTCCAAGTGCTGTTGCAAGGCCGAGGCGATGACGCGGATCTTCCGCTGCACCTCGCGCAGCTCGTTTCTTATCTCGTTCTCTTCCAGCACCAAGGCCGAATAGGTCTTGCGCGGAAACGGCAGAATGTTGACCGACGTGCCCAACACCTTGCCCAAGGCCTCGGGCGTCATCGCCTCGGCCTCCCGCGCCGTGGTGACCCAAACAAAATAGGCCGTGCCCTCTTTCTCTCCCACCCTCTGGGCAGGAAACAAAGCCCTCGCCTCCCCTTCGCTCTTGGGGAAACGCTTGGCCGACGCACCGGCCAACACAAGTCCCACATCGGCTTTCTCGCGCAACTCGCGCAGACGGGCCTCATCAAAATCGCCCCATATCGCGGCGGCCTGCACCTCCGCACCCACCTGCTCCATGCGCTCCGTCAACGCTTTCTTGCGCTGCAAAAGGCTTTCGGTCTCGCACAGCAAGGCCTCGCCCCGCAACGTATCCATACCCGCCTTTTCCGCCGAAAGCGCCGAAGAATCGCCGCCCTCGGGCATCGCTTTCCTTTCGGCTTTGAGCAGCGGAAACACCTTGCCCAGACGTTCCAGCACGGGATAGTATTCCGTGTCGGCCTTGGGGCTGTGTATCTCCTCCTGACGGATATCCAACAGGCCTTTGTCCTGCAACCTGCCCATGAATGCGGCGAAGTCGCGGTGATAGACCAGAATGGAAAATTGCCTCATCGGTACAATCATAACTCCACCTCCTCTGCATGACGGCTTTTCACGATTTTCTGCGCCGATTTGGAGAGGTTCTCCTCGTCCTCGATAAAACGCTTTATCTTGCGTATCGCCTCGTTATAGCCGGGAATTTGCACTTTTTCGTATAGGTTCACCTTTTGGGTGGTCTTTTTGCGGGCCGTGTCCAAAAGGTTCATCTTATAGGTATAAATCTCGCTCTCGATGCCCATGCGCACCAGTTCCTTCAACAGCCCCAGACCGTCGGCATACCACAGGGGCGCATCGAAGAGCGGGTATTTCTTCTCGCTGAAAACGATGTCGTTGAGGCGGGGAATCTTTACCCCCGCAATCTTCACCATCTCCAACTTCACGTCCTCCACCTTAATCAAATCGGGACGGAACTCGGCGAAAAGACGCGAGAAGCCCTCCATCTCGCGCATCTTCGCGTCCAACTCGGCGTCCATGCGCTCGGCATCGGTCTTGGCCCGTTTCACCTCCATACGCAAGGCCGATTCCTTGTTCTTGATCGTAGGCAAGGCGCGGGTACGGGCTTTCAGCTTCTTGTCGAGCTCGTTGAGGGCGGTTTTGTTATATTGAAACTTGAT
>CAZEOJ010000062.1:0-3465 GCA_964513825.1 uncultured Bacteroidaceae bacterium | reverse complement strand
CTTTCAGCTTCTTGTCGAGCTCGTTGAGGGCGGTTTTGTTATATTGAAACTTGATGGCCATAGCCTATATTTTCTTTTACTTGCACCAGTATTTATCCATCAACTCTTTCTTGATAGCCACCTCGGTGGGGGTGAAATACTTGCCGAACATACGCCAGATGCGGTCGAGCATCTCGGTGGTGTCTATGTTGATGTCGATGGCCAGGATATTGGCGGCGTAGTCCTTGGCAAAGGCCAAGGCGCGTTCATCGTAGTCGCTCAGTTCAAAACCGTTTTCGAGCTTGGTCTTGGCGTTGGCGGCATCGGCGTAAAGACGCACCGAGGCGTTCATCACCTGCGGGTGGTCTTCGCGGGTCTGCTTGCCAATAACCAACTGTTTAAGACGCGACAGCGAGCGGAAAGGATCCACGATGACCTTATTCACATCGCTGTCCTTGCGCAGGAACAACTGTCCTTCGGTAATATAACCCGTATTGTCGGGAATGGCGTGCGTGATGTCGCCCCCGCTCAACGTGGTCACCGCCAGAATGGTGATGGAGCCTCCGTCGGGCAGTTCGGCGGCCTTTTCGTAGATCTTGGCCAAGTCGGAGTAGAGCGAGCCGGGCATACTGTCCTTGGAGGGAATCTGATCCATACGGTTGCTGACGATACTGAGGGCGTCGGCATAGAGGGTCATGTCGGTGAGCAGCACCAACACTTTCTCTTTCTTGTCCACGGCAAAGTATTCGGCGGCGGTGAGCGCCATATCGGGAATCAAGAGGCGTTCCACGGGGGGCTGCTCGGTGGTGTTGACAAAGCAGATGATTTTGTCGAGGGCGCCGGCGTTCTCAAAGGCTTTCTTATAGAACAGATAGTCGTCGTTGGTGAGCCCCATGCCGCCGAGGATAATTTTGTCTACCTTGGCGCGGAGCGCCACCATGCACATCACTTGGTTGTAGGGTTGGTCGGGGTCGGCGAAGAAGGGTATCTTCTGTCCCGAAACAAGGGTGTTGTTCAAGTCGATGCCGGCGATACCGGTGGGGATGATCTGCGAGGGTTGCTTGCGTTTCATGGGGTTGACGGAGGGGCCGCCGATTTCGCGCGATTCGCCTTCGGGTTCGGCGCCGCCGTCGATGGGTTCGCCGTAGGCGTTAAAGAAGCGTCCGGCCAGATCCTCGCCTACTTTGAGGCTGGGCACGCGGCCTGTAAAGGCTACTTCGGCGTTGGTGGCCAAACCTTCGGTGCCGGCGAACACCTGCAAGGTCACCTTGTCGCCGTTTATTTTCACTACCTGCGCCAAGCGGTCGCCCACCACGGCCAGTTCGTCGTTGGAGGCGCCTTGCGCGCGCACGGTCACCGTGGCTTTGGTCACGGCCTCCAACTTGGTGTAGATTCTCTGAAAAGCCTTATTGTTCTGCATATCGTTTGTTTATTATTTACTTACCTTCCTGCTCCGCCACCAAGGCATCTATCTTGGCCTCGTATTCCTTGAAAGTGGCATCGCCGAACTGCGCGTAGTTCATCTGACGGAAATCGTTGATCAATTCCTTATAGAATTTGACACACTCCGTAAAATCCTCAAATTCAAGTTCTTTCTTGCAAATATCCATCACCTTGCCAAACATGAACTTCTGACGGTCCATCGGGCAAAGCGCATCGATCTTGTCGAAAGCGTCCTGTTGCAGAATCACAAAGTCTATCAATTCCGACTTCCAATAGCGGTCGTGGTAGAGCACGGGCACGCCGTCGTCGCCCAGAATGTTGATCTGCTCGTAGGCTTCCTTGCCGCGCAGCACATAGTTGCGGCCTTCGTTCACCAACGGCACCCACTCCTCGCCCAGCTTCTCGTTGAAATACTCCACGATTTCGGGATATTCCAGATACTTGGAATAGCTGTCTATGGGGTCGATGGCCGGGTAGCGCTTGCTGTCGGCGCGTGCCTGCGAAAGCGCGTAGAAGCAGCGGGCGGCTTTCTTGGTGCCCTCCGTGACGGGTTCTTTGAGGTTACCGCCGGCGGGCGACACGGTGCCTATAAAGGTGATGGAACCCTCGGCGCCGTTGTTCAGGAACACAAAACCCGCGCGGGCGTAGAAGCCCGAAATGATGGCGGGCAAGTCCATGGGGAACGCGTCCTGCCCCGGAAGTTCCTCCAAACGGTTGCTCATTTCGCGCAAGGCCTGCGCCCAACGCGAGGTGGAGTCGGCCAACAGCAACACTTTCAAGCCCATGGCACGGTAGTATTCGCCAATCGTCATGGCGGTGTACACCGAAGCTTCGCGGGCGGCCACAGGCATGTTCGAGGTGTTGCAGATGATGGTGGTGCGCTCCATGAGGTTGCGTCCCGTGCGGGGATCCACCAATTCGGGAAATTCCTTGAAGATTTCCACCACCTCGTTGGCACGCTCGCCGCAGGCGGCCATCAGAATCACATCCACATTGGCCTGCTTGGAAATGGCGTGTTGAAGCACGGTCTTGCCCGAACCGAAAGGCCCGGGAATGAAGCCGGTGCCGCCCTCGGCAATGGGATTGAACGTATCTATCACGCGCACACCGGTTTCCAAGGCGCGGAAAGGCCGGGGTTTCTCTTTATAGAAGGTGATGGGTTTCTTGACGGGCCATTTCTGCACCATGGTCACCTTGTATTCCTTGCCCTTGGCGTCGGTGAGCACGGCCATTTCGTCGTGAATGGTGTAGCTGCCGGCGGGGGCGAGGCTCTTGACGGTATATTCTCCGTCCCACTTAAAGGGCACCATCACTTTGTGGGGCAACCAGCCTTCCTTTACCTCGCCGAGCCAGTCGCCGGCCTTCACCTTGTCGCCTACCTTGGCCAAAGGTTTGTATTCCCATTTCTTGGTGTCGTCGAGGGGTGCGGTATAGCAGCCGCGTTTCAGGAACACGCCTTCCATGGTGGCGAGGTTGTTCTGCAAGCCGTCGTAGTTGCTCGAAAGCAGCCCGGGGCCCAACGTGGCTTCGAGCATCTGGCCTTCGAATTCCACGTCGCAGCCTGTCCGCAGGCCGCGGGTGCTTTCGAACACCTGCACGTAGGCGGTGTCGCCGGTAATCTTGATGACCTCGGCCATCAGTTTGAGCCCGTCGAGGTCGATATAACAGATCTCGTTTTGGGCTACCGGTCCTTCCACCTTCACCATCACCAAGTTGGAGACGATGCCGCTCACTTTTCCTGTTGTCTTTTCCATATATACGTTTACTGTTTTATCAATCAATCTTTTTACAAACAGCCTACTACATGCAGTTTGTAAAATTTTAAACTTATTTATTGTTTACTATTTATTATTTACTAAATCAACTGCTTCTTATACCTTATACCTTATACCCTATACCTTACATCTTCAAATAGACTGCATCTACTTAGTAAATAGTACATAATAAATAATAACTTCCCTCTCACTCAAACTTCACCCTCCGCATTTCGGCCACGGTGTCGCGCAGAAGCGTCAGGCCGCGCTCCCTGTCCAGAGCCTTCCA
>CAZEOJ010000061.1:1644-8828 GCA_964513825.1 uncultured Bacteroidaceae bacterium | reverse complement strand
CCCAGCTCCTCCAACGCCTCCTGCACCGAATCGTTCTCGGCTTCGAGAAAATAATCGTATATCTCCTCGCGATGATCCTCGTCCACCACGTTGTTCACATAGTAGTCTAAATTGAGGCGCGTTCCCGAATCGATGATGCGTTCTATCTCGGTGAGCAGATCCTCCAAGGAAAGGCTTTTGGACACGGCGATGTCGTCGAGCATAATCTTGCGGTCTATGCTCTGGATGATATACACCTTGAGCCCCGACTTGTTCACCACCGACTTCACCACAAAATCCTGCGGCCGCTCGATTTCGTTCTCCTCCACATAGCGCTTTATCAGTTCCACGAAAGGCTTTCCGTATTTCTGCGCCTTGCCCACGCCCACACCCGTGATACGGGTCATATCCTCCATAGAAACAGGATATTGTATGGTCATATCCTTGAGCGACACATCCTGAAAAATCACATAGGGAGGCAGGTTCTCCTTGTGCGCTATCTCTTTTTGCAGTTCTTTGAGCTGCGCGTAAAGCACCTTGTCCATCACCTCCACACCCGCATTGCCGGCGGCCATAAAATCCTCGGCCTCGGGGTCGTAGGTATGGTCGCGAATCACCTGAATGGGATAAGGGTCCTTGATATACGCCGCACCTTTGGGCGTGAGCTTGATGATGCCGTAGTCCTCGATGTCCTTGGAAAGCAGATCCTCGATGATGCACTGCCGTATCACGGCTTTCCAGTAGCGTTCGTCGTGCGCGCATCCCTTGCCGAAAAGCGGCAGCAGGTTGTGCTTGTATTTCTTGATGGCGGGCGAGAGTTTCCCCATACAGAGGGCCACCACATAGTCGGTCTTGAACTGTTCCTTGACATCGGCCACCAGTTGCAGCACGGTGCAGGCCGAATCGGTGGCGTCTTCCTTCTCTTTGGGGTAGAGGCAGTTGTCGCAGTTTCCGCAGTTTTCCTGCGTGTATTTCTCGCCGAAATAGTGCAACAGGTTCTTGCGGCGGCACATGGAGGTCTCGGCATAGGACGTGGTTTCGGCAATGAGTTGCTTGGCCACTTCCTGTTCGGAAATCTGCTTGTCTTTGAGAAACTTCTCGAGCTTGGTCATGTCTTCCTCGCAGAAGAAGGCCACGCATTTCCCCTCGCCTCCGTCGCGGCCCGCACGTCCCGTCTCCTGATAATAACCCTCCAGACTCTTGGGCATATCGTGGTGGATGACAAAACGCACGTCGGGTTTGTCGATGCCCATGCCGAAAGCGATCGTGGCCACAATCACGTCGATTTCTTCCATCAGGAACTTGTCCTGGTTGGTGGCGCGGGTCTGCGCGTCCAGGCCCGCATGGTAGGGCAAGGCGCGGATACCGTTGGCGCAGAGCACCTCGGCGAACTCCTCCACTTTCTTGCGGCTGAGGCAATACACGATGCCCGACTTGCCGCTGTTGGCGCGGATAAACTTGACGATGTCGCGGTCTACGTTCTTGGTCTTGGGGCGCACCTCATAGTAGAGGTTGGAGCGGTTGAACGACGAGATGAACACCTCGGCGTTCATCATATCCAGGTTTTTCTGAATGTCTTTCTGCACCTTGGGCGTGGCCGTGGCGGTGAGCGCCATGATAGGCACCTTTTGCCCGATGGCCTCGATGATAGGCCGCAGGCGGCGGTATTCGGGACGGAAATCGTGTCCCCATTCCGAGATGCAGTGCGCCTCGTCGATAGCGTAGAGCGAAATGGGAATGGTCTTGAAGAACTCCACGTTCTCGTCTTTGGTGAGGGTTTCGGGCGCCACGTAGAGCAACTTGGTCTTGCCGGCGGCCAGGTCTTCCTTCACCTGTTTCATCTCGGCCTTGGTGAGCGAGGAATTGAGGTAGTGGGCGATGTTCGATTCGGTGCCGAGATTGCGCACCGCGTCCACTTGGTTCTTCATCAGCGCGATGAGGGGGGAAACGATGATGGCCGTGCCGGGGAGCACCCATGCAGGGAGTTGATAACAAAGCGATTTTCCTCCTCCCGTGGGCATAATCACAAACACGTCCTTGCCCCGCAACACGCTCTCGATGATAGCCTGCTGGTTTCCTTTGAAATGGTCGAAACCGAACACGCGATGCAGTTCGCTGTGTAAAAAATCGCTGCTGTATTCCATAGGCCGCGGGGTTAAGAAATTTGTTTACTTTTGTGGGTATGCGCAAGCCAAATGCAGGCAAAGTTTCTCTTGCCGCCGAGGCGAAGCGCCTTGAATGTAAATCAAAGATAACAAAATTTGCCGGAATTTGCAAAAAGCAGATTGACGGAACAAACCTCAAGGTTATGGTATTGCGAACCGAAGATATTGTGAAAGCGTATCATCAGCGCACCGTGGTGGACCATGTTTCGTTGGAAGTGAAACAAGGCGAGATCGTGGGTCTCTTGGGCCCCAACGGCGCGGGGAAAACCACTTCTTTCTATATTATGGTAGGCTTGATCAAGCCTCTTTCGGGAAAGGTTTTCCTGGACGACAGGGATATATCGCACCTGCCCATGTACAAGCGCGCGCAGTTGGGTGTGGGCTATCTGGCGCAGGAACCCTCGGTGTTCCGCCACATGAACGTGGAGGACAATATCGACGCCATTCTCCAGTTCATCATCAAGGACAAGGCGCAACGCAAGGCGCGGCTGGAAGAACTGCTGCACGAATTCGGCATCGAGCACGTGCGCAAGACCAAGGGCATCAGCCTGTCGGGAGGCGAGAAACGCCGCACCGAAATCGCCCGTGCCCTGGCCGCCAACCCCAAGTTCATCCTTTTGGACGAGCCCTTCGCAGGCATCGACCCCATCGCGGTGGAAGACATCAAGAAAATCGTATTGCAACTCAAACAGAAGAATATCGGCATCCTCATCACCGATCACAACGCACAGGAAACCTTGTCCATCACCGACCGTTCCTATCTGCTTTACAGCGGCAAGATTCTCAAGTCGGGAAACTCGGCCAGCCTGGCCGCCGACCCCGAAGTGCGCGAAAAGTACTTGGGAAAGGATTTCCTGTTGAAGTAATCATTCTTCCGCGGCGCGGTAGGCGCGCGTGGCCTTGGTGGTTTTGGGCTTGTTGAAAGCGTCCAGATCGAGGGTGAGGCTCAGGTAGTTGGGTGCGCCCAAAATGTGGTAGCGCGAGCGCGAATAGGAGATGTTGAATTGGGAGATGCGGAAGCCCACACCCCACGAGAAACCCACCACGCCGGCCTTGTCCACCTGCCTCATATCGCGCGAGCGCATATAGTTATACGACCCTCTTATATAGAAACCTTTGTAGGGAATCACCTCCAACCCCACCACGATATGCCGGCCGAGATTGTCGAAAAAGTCGGCCGCCTTGCTTCGCTGCTTCACCTCGCCCGTTATCAAATCCTTCTGTGCATAGGGATCTTCGTAGTTGAGCCGCCACTTTTGCAGATTGGGGAATTCCACCAAAAAACGCAGGGGGGCGTGGGGGATTTTTTGCGAAAGGGCCACCGCCACCTCGAAAGGCATACGCGTATGGCCGTTGTCGGAATAGGGCTTGACGGCCCCGCCCATGTTGCGCAACAGCAAGGAAACCGCAAACATGCGCGAGGAATTGGAATAGGTGGCCGATACGTCCACCGCCATGCCGAAGGCCGTATAGCGCTCCATCTGCGAGAAAATCATCTTGAAGTTGGCCCCTATCGTGAAATGGGAATCTATCTCCCTGCCCCAGCCCACTATCGCCGCCAGGTCGTTGGCCGAAGCCGTGCCGTATTCGTAGCCGTATTCGTCCGTGACATAGATTTTTCCGTAGTTGCCGTATTGGAGGTGGAACGCGAAACTGCCCGCCTGCTCGAAAGTGCGGCTGTAAGAAGCGAAACCGTAGTTGGTGCCGTTGAAATAGTTGACGTAGTTGAACGCGAGGTGATTGTGGATTTCGTCGGTGATGAGCGAGGGATTGGAGAGGGAGAGCGTGATGTCGGCGTCGCGCACCGAAAGGAACTCCGCGCCCATAGCCCCGATACGCGCCGAATTGGCCATATCGAGAAAAGTGAACGAAGCATTGCCGAACTGCGCCCGCGCACCCGTGCCGCCCGCCACCGCGCAGAACGACAGACATGCCAGCGTGCGCAGGAATGCCGCCTTGAAAATCCGTTTGCGTTCACCTTTCATAGAAAGGCAAATTTAAGAAAAATAACACTGAAACGCCTGCCACAGCACAATGCCCGCCGTAACCGAGACGTTGAAAGAGTGTTTGGTGCCGAACTGGGGGATTTCCAGCGCCCCGTCGCAGGCATCCACCACCGCCTGTCGCACGCCCTCCACCTCGTTGCCGAAAACAAAGGCTATCCTTTCGTCCTTGGCGGGGTGGAAATTCTGCAAGGCCGTGCTGCCGTGCACCTGCTCCACCGCATACACCTTGTAGCCCTGCGCACGGAGGTCTTTGACCGCATCGAGCGTGTCGTCGAAATGCTGCCACTCCACGCTGAGCGTGGAACCTAAGGCGGCCTTCTCGATTTCGCGGTGGGGAGGGGTGGCCGTGAAGCCGCACAGATAGAGTTTCTGCGCACGGAACGCGTCGCAGGTGCGGAAACAGGAACCTATGTTGTGCATACTGCGCACATTGTCCAAAACCACACAGAACGGGAACTTGGCCGCTTTCTTGAACTCGGCCACATCCATGCGCAGAAGTTCGGGCATGGTCTTGAGCGGGTGCTGGGAAACGATTTCGGGCATGGTGCGTGTTCCGCGTCAGAGGGTTTCCAGAATCTCTTTCACGAGGCCCACCAGCACCGAAACGGTCTTCTCGACGGCGGCCAAGACTTCTTCGTGGCTCACTTCGAGCACCACTTCGCCGCCTCCCAGATCGGAAATCACCGAAAGACCCATTACTTTCATACCCAAATAGTTGGCGATAATCACCTCGGGCACCGTGCTCATACCCACCGCATCGCCGCCGATAACGCGGAAATAGCGGTATTCCGAGGGGGTCTCGAAAGTGGGGCCCGTGGTGCCCACATACACGCCCGTCTGCGCCTTGATGCCCATGCGGGCGGCGGTGTCGAGGCCGTGTTGAAGCAGGTCTTTGTCGTAGGCGTTGTGCATGGAGGGGAAGCGTTCGCCGAAACGTTCGTCGTTGGGGCCTATCAGGGGGTTGGGGAGCAGGTTGATGTGGTCCTTGATGAAGACGATGTCGCCCACGTGATAGTTGGGGTTCATGCCACCCGAAGCGTTGGACACCAAGAGGGTTTCCACGCCGAGCGCCTTCATCACGAAGACGGGAAAGGTGACCGCGCTCATCGGATAGCCTTCGTAGAAGTGGAAACGGCCCTGCATGGCCACCACCCGTTTGCCGTTCTTGAGGCGGGCGAAGAGCAGGCGGCCTTTGTGTCCGGCCACGGTGGAAACGGGAAAGTTGGGTATGTCTTTATATTCCACCGTCTTTTCTATATTCAATTCGTCCACCAATGTGCCCAGTCCCGAACCGAGAATCACGCCGATTTCGGGGTGGTAGTTGTCGGTGACGCGGTTGATGTAGGCCACCGTCTCTTGAATTTTCTCGAACTTTTCCATATCGGTATGTGTTTATTTTCGTGTTGGTTGCAGCCTTATTTGCGGCCGCCTATTTGCCTTCTCTTTATTTGCCGCCGCGCACAAAATCCCGCACCGTGCGGTCGAATTCCTCTCCTTGCCCGAAAAGGAACTCGGTTCGGATAGGGATATAGGCCACGGGCAGGTGGCAAAAATAAGCAAAAGCGGCGGTATCTCTGAGGCGGCAGTAATCTTTTTGGGTGGTGAGCAGCAGGGGCGAGCCGCCCAAGGCGGCGAGCCCACGGGCGCGCTCGGCCAGAGCCTGCGTTTCCTGCGGGGTGTAGGTGTGATGATCGCCGAAACGCCGGTGTTCCACAATGTCGTAGCCTTGCCGGCGCAGGTGTTTTTCGAGGGGCGCGGGGTTGGCGATGCCGGTAAAGAGGAGGATGCGGCGCGGGGTTTCCGTGGCAGGGGCTTTGTCGTGGGATTTATCGCAAGACGGACCGTTGCCGGTGTCAATCCGTACAAAATCTCCGTATCTCACGGTGGTGAAGAAAACGTGTTGGCCCGGCGCGGGTTTCCATGCCGACAAAAATGCGTCGCGGTCTTCCTCGCGCCAATCGGGAGGGCATTTTCCGAACACGATAATCTGCGCGCGGCGGCTCCCTCTCCTGCTCTCGCGCAGGGTACCGTAAGGCAGAAGATGGTCGCGGAAAAAGGGCTTCGCGACATCACTCACCAGAATATTCAGACCCGCCCTCACCTGCCGGTGCTGGTAGGCATCGTCCAGGATACAGACCTGCATGGCGGGAAACTCCCGACGCAGGGCTTCCACACCCTCCTTCCGGCGGGCGGCCAGATAAAGGGCGAAGCCGTGCGGACAGGCCGCGGCTTGCTGGCCGCCCGCCGAAAAATTCTGCATATACTGCACGGGTTCGTCGCCTATCCTCCCCGCATCCATGCCCTCTCTCGCCAAAAAATTCTCCCGGGTGCGCCGTCCGTAGCCCCGGCTCACGATACCCACGGAAAAATCCCGCCCCAACATCCGCACTAAATACTCGGTGAGTGGCGTCTTGCCGCTCCCCCCCGCGCAGAGATTGCCCACACAGATGACTGGAAAACCGAAAGCGTGGCTTTTTTTCAAACCTTTGTCGAAAAGCATATTGCGTACCCACACCGCCCCTGCGTAGAAGGGTGTGAAGGGCGCGCAGACAAAGCGCAAAAAGCGGGCGTGGTTCTCGATAAAGGGCATTTTTAAATCTTTGTTTTTCAGTTCTAAAAACAAGGTGCTAAATTAAGGATTTTTTACTTGTATCTCTACAAAAAAATCATATTTTTGCAAAAAAAATCAGGAGGGTAGAATTATGTATTGGACATTGGAAATGGCTTCGAAACTGGAGGACGCACCCTGGCCGGCCACCAAAACCGACTTGATCGACTACGCGCAGCGTTCGGGGCTTCCCCAGGAAGTTCTTGAAAACCTGGAAGAGCTCGAAGACGAAGGTATCACCTACGACGGTATCGAGGATATCTGGCCCGACTATCCTTCCAAGGAAGACTTCTTCTTTAACGAGGACGAGTATTAAGGGAGGGCCCGGGCAATGGATTTCCGCTATCCGACCTTGACTTCGGCGGGCAAGCCTTCTTTCTTCAACAGTCCTTTTCTTTGGTTGATTTGGATTGCGCTTGCCTCCAT
>CAZEOJ010000061.1:0-1544 GCA_964513825.1 uncultured Bacteroidaceae bacterium | reverse complement strand
AACCGCTAAAACCATAACGATCATATGGCAAATTTTTTGAGCAAATTGTTCGGCAATAAATCCGAGCGCGATGTAAAAGCCATCCGGCCCGTCTTGGAAAAATGCCTGGAACAATACGAAATCATTTCCAAACTCGACAACGACGCCCTGCGTGCCAAGACCCAGGAATTCAAGCAGCGCATCAAGGAACGTTGCGCCGAAAACCAGGCCGAACGCGACGCGTTGCAGGCAAAACTCGACCAGAATATCGACGACCACCTGAGCGTGGAGGAAAAGGAACATATCTACGCCTCTATCGACAAACTCGACAAGGCGATTTACGAACAGACCCAACAGACGCTCGACGAGATTCTTCCGGAGGCTTTCGCCGTGATGAAGGCTACCGCCCGCCTCTTTGCCGAGAACGAGGAAGTGGAGGTGTCGGTGATGCCGTGGGACGGGGATCTGGCCGCCACCCGCGACAACGTGAACGTGCGCGGCGACAAGGCCTACTACAAGAACAGATGGATGGCGGGGGGCAACCTCGTGACCTGGGACATGGTGCACTACGACGTGCAGTTGATCGGCGGTATCGTGCTGCATCAGGGCAAGATAGCCGAAATGAGCACGGGTGAAGGCAAGACCCTTGTGGAGACCCTGCCCGTCTATCTGAACGCTCTGGCGGGAAAAGGGGTGCACGTGGTGACGGTGAACGACTATCTGGCCAAGCGCGACTCGGAATGGATGGGTATGCTGTTCGAATTCCACGGCCTCAAGGTGGACTGCATCGACAAGCACCAGCCCAGCAGCGAAGCCCGTCGGCAGGCTTATCTGGCCGACATCACCTACGGTACCAACAACGAGTTCGGTTTCGACTATCTGCGCGACAATATGTGCCGCACCCCGCAGGAACTGGTGCAACGCGGTCATAACTACGCGATTGTGGACGAGGTGGACTCGGTGTTGATCGACGACGCCCGTACGCCTCTGATTATTTCGGGCCCCACCTTCAAGGACGACGACCAGGAATTCGACGCCCTGCGCCCGCAGATCGAGAGCCTCTACAACAAACAACGGCAGCTGGTCACCAAGATTCTGGCCGAGGCCAAGACCCTGCTTGCGGGCACGCCCACGTCCGAAAACGAGAAGAAGGGCGGCGAACTGCTTTTCAGGGCGCACCGCGGGCTTCCCAAAAACAGCGCGCTGATCAAGTTCTTGAGCGAACCGGGCATGAAGACCCTCATGCAGAAAACCGAAAACTTCTATCTGCAGGAACAGGGCAAGAACATGCCCATCATCGACGGCGAACTCTACTTTGTCATCGACGAGAAACTCAACACCATCGACCTCACCGACAAGGGTGTGGACGCCCTGAGCGCCGACGCGCACAATCCCGAATACTATGTGCTGCCCGATGTGGGCTCCATGATAGCCGACGTGGAGAAATCCCCGCTCTCGGCCGAGGAAAAGACGGCCAAGAAAGCCGAAATCATGCGCGACTACGCGATTCAGTCCGACCGCGTGCACACGATAAACCAGCTTCTCAAAGCCTATGCCTTGTTTGA
>CAZEOJ010000060.1:2470-8890 GCA_964513825.1 uncultured Bacteroidaceae bacterium | reverse complement strand
TCGAACTGCTGGCGCGGAATCAAGTCTTTCAACTTCTCGCACATACGCCGCCCGAAACTATACGCATTGTCTTGATAGATAAGCGTGGAGAGCGCGTCCACCGTATCGCCGTTGAGCAGGATTTCAAGTTTGACGAGCTTGGACGGTTGATAGCCGCAGGGGTAGTAGTCGAAAGAGGCGTAACCTTTCGAAATGCTTTTGAGACGGTCGTAAAAGTCGAACACGATTTCCGAAAGCGGCATCTCGAACGTAAGCTCGATACGGTCGGTGGTGAGGTAAACCTGATTTTTGAGGATGCCCCGCTTGTCGATGCAGAGTTTCATGATAGCCCCCACGAATTCGGCTTTCGTGATGATTTGGGCGCGGATATAAGGCTCGTCGATATGGCTCACATAGTTGGCCTCCGGCAGTCCCGAAGGGTTGTGGATTTCGATTTCCTCGCCCTTGGTGGTGGTTACCTTGAAAGAAACGTTGGGCACGGTGGTAATCACGTCCATATTGAACTCGCGTTCCAAGCGTTCCTGGATGATTTCCATGTGGAGCAGCCCCAGGAAACCGCAACGGAAGCCGAATCCCAACGCCACCGACGATTCGGGTTCGAAAGTGAGCGAAGCATCGTTGAGCTGGAGTTTCTCGATGGAGGCGCGCAGGTTCTCGTAGTCGTCGGGGCTTACGGGATAGACGCCCGCGAACACCATAGGCTTCACATTCTCAAAACCTTCTATCGCTTTTTCGCAAGGGCGTTCGGTATGCGTGATCGTGTCGCCCACCTTTACTTCCGCGCTCGTCTTGATGCCCGAAATCACATACCCCACATTGCCGGCTTCCACCGCATTCTGCGGAATGGGTTTGTAGCCCAACACGCCCACTTCTTCGGCGTCGTATTCCTTGCCGGTGTGGAAAAACTTGACCTTGTCGCCTTTGCGCAGGGTGCCGTTCATGATGCGGAAGTAGGAGATGATGCCGCGGAAAGGGTTGAAAACCGAGTCGAAAATCAGGGCTTGCAAGGGTGCGGAGGGGTCGCCCTTAGGGGCGGGGATGCGTTCTACAATGGCCTGCAACAGTTCATGTACGCCCTCGCCGGTCTTGCCGCTCGCGGCCATGATTTCTTCGCGCTTGCAGTCCATCAGGTCCACAATCTGGTCCTTCACCTCCTCGGGCATGGCGTTGGCCAAATCCATCTTGTTGAGCACGGGAATGATGGTGAGGTCGTTTTCCATAGCCAGATAGAGGTTGGAAATGGTCTGTGCCTGAATGCCCTGCGTGGCATCCACCACCAGAATGGCGC
Source organism: uncultured Bacteroidaceae bacterium (assembly GCA_964513825.1). Taxonomy (GTDB): domain Bacteria; phylum Bacteroidota; class Bacteroidia; order Bacteroidales; family P3; genus Pullibacteroides. The sequence continues at coordinate 7,602 of CAZEOJ010000060.1, read as the reverse complement.
CCTCGCAGGCGGCGATGGAGCGCGATACCTCATACGAAAAGTCCACATGCCCCGGCGTGTCGATGAGGTTCAAGGTGTATTCCTCGCCGTTGTGCTTGTATTTCATTTGAATGGCGTGGCTCTTAATCGTGATGCCGCGCTCGCGTTCCAAGTCCATGTCGTCGAGCACCTGTGCCTGCAAGTCGCGGGCCGAAACGGTGCCGGTATACTCCAAAAGCCTGTCGGCCAAGGTGCTTTTACCATGGTCGATATGGGCTATGATGCAGAAATTTCGAATGTTCTTCATTGTATATTCTCCTTTACAAAGGTAGTAACAAATCTTGTTTCTCTCCAATTCAATTTCTTCGTCAGTGGAAGAGTTCTTCCAAGTCCATCAATAAAAATTCTTCAAGGCTCACCCCATCGCTCCCCACCACAATGGATTTGCGGGGCTTGAAAGCGGCTTTGAATTTTTGAAGGCCGGAATTCATTTTCCTCCTGCCGGTCTTGACCTCGATGGCTATAATCTTTCTTTGTTGAACCAAAACATAGTCCACTTCGTCCGCCCCTTCACGCCAATAGTAAACATTGTAATCCAATATGCGGGATTGCCCCACCAAAAAAGCCCCTATCGCCGATTCGGCGTATCGTCCCCACGCTTTGGGATTTTCTATTGCTTCCGAAAAACTTTCTTCGGCATACGCATTCCGGAGAGCGTTGTTGTATACTTGGAATTTTGGAATGGATTTGTAACGACGGGCATTGTCCATGGCGAATTTCTGAAGTCCGCACAACAAGCCGCATTCATCGAGCAGATGAAGGTAACCGGCAAGCGTGGTGATGTTTCCCGCCTCTTGCAGTCGCCCCGCCACTTTGGTGAGCGACAGCAGTTCGCCGCTGTAACCGCTTCCGATTTCGAAAAGTTGGCGCAGAAGATACGGTTTTGCGATCTGGGTATCCAAAAGAATATCCTTTGTGATGGAGGGTTCTATCAAAGAATCCTTTACATAATTGCGCCACCGCTTTTCATCATGGATATAAGAAGCCGCTCCGGGATAGCCTCCGAAATAAATGTATTGTTGCAGGGTCATTCCGAAACAGTCCCGCATTTCGGCATACGTCCAATGGGAGAGTTTAATCAATTCGAACCGTCCCGTAAGAGATTCGGTGAGTCCTTTCTCGATGAGCATACGCGAAGAGCCCAATAGCACGACAACGAGGTTGCGTTTCTGGCGGGTGTCTTTGTCCCATTCGGCTTTGACGGTCTCGCTCCAATTGGAGATTTTTTGAATTTCGTCCACCACAAGAAGCCTTTTTTTCTCCTTGTTCGTGTCCATTTTGAGCCTTTGTGTTTCCCATATCTGCGAAAGCCAATCGGCATTCGCAACCGAAACATCATCGGCCGAATATGATGCAAATGGATAGCGGATTTTTTCTAAAACCTGTTCAATCAAAGTGGTTTTTCCCACTTGGCGGGGTCCGACGACCACCTGTATTTTGTTCCGGTCTTCGTTGAGACGCCCTAAAACCTCGTTAAAGCAACTTCTTAAATACATTATTACTTACTGTATATTAGTCTTATATGTATATATTAAACAAAAATGTTCAGTAGACTGAACAAAAATGTTCAATAGGGTGAACAAAAATGTTCAGTGGGGCAAAGATAATACTTTTCTTGGCTGTTCAAATCGAAAGCGGCTGAAAAGTAATATTTGAAAGATATACCTTTGCAGGGAAATTGATTTGCGATGAAACGGAGATACCTTTGGTTGCTCTCGATGTTGAGCGGCGTGCTTTTGGCCTGTGCGTGGCCTACGGGCGGGTTCGCGCCTCTTGTCTTTGTGGCTTGGATTCCCCTTTTGTGGGTGGAAGATTATGTGTTGCGGCAACAGAACGCGCCGAACTCCGAAACCGATGCTCCGGGCTCCGAAGTGACCTGCAAGACGCCCCGCCCCCGTTATCATCTCTTTTTCTATGCTTTTTCCGCCTTTCTTGTTTGGAATGTACTGACTACTTGGTGGGTATGGAACTCCACGCCCGCCGCTACCCTGGCTTTCATCGCCAACGCCGCCCTCATGGCCGGCGTCTTTACGCTTTTCCACTACAGCTGCCGCCACTTCTTTAAGCAAGGAATGCGCTATATCCTTCTGTTTATCTACTGGTTGGCTTTCGAGTTCTTTCATCTGCACTGGGACTTGTCGTGGCCGTGGCTCACGCTCGGCTATGTGTTCGCCGATATGCCGGGCATCGTGCAGTGGTATGAGATTACAGGCCCGCTTGGGGGAAGCCTGTGGGTGCTGGCCTGCAATGTGGCCCTGTTTCTTGTAGGGAAAAGTTTTTGTAAAGATGCCGCAGGAACCCGCCTCTCCAAACGCCGCATCATCACAGCCGCCTGCCTGATTTTTCTGCCTATGGCGGGCTCGCTCGTCCGCTACGCCACCTATAAGGAACAAGGCCAAGAAACAGAAGTGGTTGTGGTGCAACCCAATATAGACCCCTATCACGAACAATTCTTTCTCTCGCCCACCGAAACCACGCAACGGATGCTGCAACTCGCCCAAGGCCGCACCACGCCGCAGACCCGCTTTATCGTGACCCCCGAAAGTATGATTCAGGAATATGTGTGGGAAGATGAATTGCCCCACAGCAGTGCATCTTTAAAGTTTATTCACAAGTTCTTGCAAGAAAATCCAAACCTGCGGTTCGTGGCGGGGATTTCATCGTTTACCCATGTGGCCGCCCAAGATTCCTCCGATGTGGGGGTGCGCCGTCTGCGCTATATCTCCGACCCCGACAAGAAATTTTATAAAGCGCACAACAGTGTGATTTCCGTGAGCGGCGACTTCGACCGTCCCATTCCCATTCACCACAAATCGCGCCTCACGCCGGGCATTGAAATCATGCCTTTTGCGGGAAAGGTGAAATTTATCGAGAAACTGGCGGTGGATTTGGGAGGAACCGTGGGAACGCTCGGCGTGGACAAAGGACCGCATGTATTTGCGGACGGCGATACGATGCCTACATTCTCCGACATCATCTGCTACGAATCGGTCTTTCCCGACTATGTGGCTTCGTGCGTCAACGCGGGTGCGGAACTGCTGTTTGTCTCCACCAACGACGGCTGGTGGGGCGATACGCCGGGGCATCGTCAGCACGCCGCCTATGCACGTCTGCGTGCCATTGAGAACCGTCGCGACATAGCCCGCTCGGCCAACACGGGGATTTCGTGTTTCATCAATCAGCGGGGCGATGTGTCGCAGGCCACCGAATATTGGCAACCTGACTGCATCCGCGCCACCCTGCACGCCTCCTCCCGTCTCACTTTCTACGCCCGCTACGGAGAAATCCTTGGCCGTTGCAGCCTGTTCATGTCGCTGTTTTTCGTGCTCCTCACCCTTATCTACAGAATCTTTCCGCAGGCCTGGCGCGATTTTAGAAATCGCCTGAATTAACGCTAAATTTCGTATCTTCGCAGATTTACGCAACCAGTATAAAAGAGGAGAATGAGCGGTTTTAAGGATTTTGATTTGCGGCCGGAGATTTTGCAGGCTGTGGAGGAATTGGGTTTTGCTGAGCCGATGCCGGTGCAAGCCAAAGTATTGCCTATATTGTTGAACAGCGACACCGATATGGTGGCCTTGGCGCAGACGGGCACGGGAAAGACGGCGGCTTTCGGGCTTCCGCTTCTGCAACGCTGCAACCCCGACGCGCAAGGCGTGGAGGCGCTTATCCTGAGCCCCACGCGCGAACTGTGCGTGCAGATTGCCAAAGATCTCAAGAATTTTTCCAAGTATATCAAGAATATGCACATCTGCGCGGTCTACGGGGGTGCGAGTATCGAAAGACAGCTCTCCGAAATCGCGCGGGGCGTGAAAATCGTGGTGGCCACACCGGGGCGTATGCTCGACATCCTCTCGCGGGGAAAGATTGATTTCGGCCACCTGCACACGGTGGTTTTCGACGAGGCCGACGAAATGCTCAACATGGGCTTCCGCGACGAGCTCGACGGTATTCTTCAAAATACGCCCGAAGACAAACATACATGGCTTTTCTCGGCCACCATGCCGCAGGAAATCCGCGCCATCGCCAACCACTACATGAAATATCCGCAGGAAGTGGTCATCGGCAAGCGGAACGAGGGCGCGGCCAACGTCACGCATCACTATTACGTGGTCAGTTCGCGCGACCGGTATCCGGCCTTGAAACGCATCATCGACTTTCATCCCGGCATCTATTCGATCATCTTCTGCCGCACCCGCCGCGAGACGCAGGAGGTGGCCGAACAGCTTATCAAAGACGGCTACAACGCCGACGCGCTTCACGGCGACCTCTCGCAAGCGCAGCGCGACAACGCCATGAGCCGTTTCCGCCTCAAGAACCTCCAGCTCTTGGTGGCTACCGATGTGGCCGCCCGCGGTCTGGACGTGAACAACCTCACCCATGTGCTCAACTATAACCTGCCCGACGAAATCGAGCAATATGTGCACCGCAGCGGGCGCACGGGGCGGGCTGCGTCGAAAGGGGTCTCGATAGCCATCGTCACCCCCCGCGAGAAAACCCGTCTCAAAGCTATCGAGAAAGTGCTCAAAAAAGAATTTGAGTTGCAGCACGTTCCGCAGGATACGGAGATTTGCGAAAGGCAGCTTCTCTATCAGATAAACCGCATGATGCAGTTGGAGATGGGCGAGGGTGACAGTGCCATAGACCGCTATCTGCCAGGCATCTACGAGAAGTTGGAGGGGCTTTCGAAAGAAGAAATCGTGAAGCGTTTTGTATGGCGCGAATTCAACCGTTTTTCGGAATACTACGCCAACGCGCCTGTGGTGGAGGATTTGAGTGTGGAGCGACCCAAGCGGGGCGAAGCGAAGCGGGGTCAGAAAGGCGTGAAGTCGGGATTGGCGCGTATCTTCGTCAACCTCGGTCACATGGACGGCCTCAAACCGCAGAATATGCTGGGCATCATCAGCGATTGCGTGGGCAAGCAGGCCGAGGTGGGGCGTATCGAAATCTACAAGACCTGTTCGTTTGTGGAGGTGCAGAAAGAGTTTGAGGAAGAGATTATTGCAGGCTTGAACCAAACCGTGTGGTCGGACCGCAAGGTGCGTTCCGAATCGGCCACGGAAGGAGAGGATAAAAAGAAGCGTGGCGGTGCC
>CAZEOJ010000060.1:0-2370 GCA_964513825.1 uncultured Bacteroidaceae bacterium | reverse complement strand
GGCGGTGCCGGAGAGGAGAAACCGAGACGCGGCGGCAGGGACGACAAACCGAAGCGTGGCGCCAGGGACAAGAAGCCGAAATCCTCGCGGTCGAAATACCCGAAGGCCGACGATTGGAAAAGTCTTTTCGAATAGAAAACAGTAAAAAACATAGATAATGGAAACAAAACGATTCCAAATTCTGGAGAAAACAACATTGGCTCCCGAAATCATCAGTATGCAGGTCTATGCCCCGCGTCTGGCGCATTCGGCCAAGCCCGGTCAGTTTCTCATCATCATTCCCGATGAACAGGGCGAGCGTATCCCCTTGACCGTCTGCGACTACGATTTGCAGAAAAACACTATCCGCATTGTTTTCCAAATGTTGGGATCCTCGACCAAGAAAATAGGACAGTTTGAGGTGGGTGATTGTTTTCAGGACGTGGTGGGGCCTCTCGGACTTCCCTCCGAGTTCGTGAACGAGCCTATCGAAGAAGTGCGCAAGAAAAATATCCTTTTTGTGGCGGGTGGTTTTGCCGCCGCGCCCGTTTATCCGCAGGTGAAGTGGATGCATGAGAACGGGGTGGCCTGCGATGTGATTTTGGGTGCGCGAACCGAAAACCTGCTTATCCTCAGGGAAGAAATGGCCGCGGTGGCCAAGGAGGTTTTCCTCTGCACCGACGACGGCACGGCGGGTTTCAGCGGGCGTGTCACCGACCTTATCAAAGACCTTATCGACAACAAAGGCAAGAAATACGACGAGGTGGTGTGCATAGGCCCCATGATCATGATGAAGTTCGTGTCGATGCTCACCAAGCAATACAACATCCGCACGATTGTGAGCCTCAACACGTTGATGGTGGACGGAACGGGTATGTGCGGCGCCTGCCGTGTCACCGTGGGGGGCAAGACCCGCTTTGCCTGTGTGGACGGCCCCGAATTCGACGGTCATGAAGTGGATTTCGACGAAGCCATGCGCCGTCAGGGGATGTATAAGAAATATGAAATAGCCCGCAACAACGGCGAACATAAATGCAATCTGGCCGCCGCGGTAGAGGAATCGGCCGCCGCCAACGCCCGCGAAGATGCCGCGCAGGCCGAATCCGCCGACAAGAAAAAACGGGTTCCCGTGCGCGAACAGGATCCCGAAAAACGGAGCCGCAATTTCGAGGAGGTTTGTTTGGGCTACAACGAGGAAGAAGCCTTGCTCGAAGCCTCGCGCTGTCTGCAATGCAAGAAGCCCGCTTGTATGGAAGCCTGCCCCGTGTCGGTGCAGATTCCCCGTTTCATTCACGAAATCGTGAACCGCGACTATGCGGCCGCGGCCCGTGTCATTGCCATCGACTCGGCTTTGCCTGCCGTCTGCGGTCGTGTGTGCCCGCAGGAAACCCAGTGCGAGGGTTCGTGCGTGATGGGCAAGAAATTCGAGCCTGTGGCGATTGGAAAACTCGAGCGTTTTGTGGCCGACTACAACCGTCTGCACGGCAGCGCCGCGCCCGAAAAGCCTGTTGCCAACGGCAAGCGTGTGGCCGTTATCGGCAGCGGTCCCGCGGGTCTTACCTGCGCGGGCGACCTTATAAAGAAAGGCTATGGCGTGACGGTGTTCGAAGCCTTGCATAAGGCCGGCGGCGTATTGGTCTACGGTATTCCCGAATTCCGTCTGCCCAAGGCCATTGTGGCGCACGAAATCGAGAATCTCAAAAAACTCGGTGTGGAATTCGAAACCGATGTGATTATCGGCAAGACGGACACGATAGACCATTTGATGAACGAGGAGAAATACGATGCCGTGTTTATCGGTTCGGGCGCGGGTCTTCCGCGTTTCATGAACATTCCCGGCGAGAATCTCAACGGGGTGGTTTCGGCCAACGAGCTGCTCACCCGTTCCAACCTTATGAAAGCCTACCGCGACGATTACGAGACGCCCGTGTTCATCGGCAAGAAAGTGGCGGTGGTGGGAGGCGGCAATGTGGCGATGGACGCCGCGCGTACCGCCAAGCGTCTGGGTTCGGATGTCTATGTCATCTATCGCCGCACCGAGGCCGAAATGCCCGCCCGCAACGAAGAGATCCACCATGCTCACGAAGAGGGCATTCACTTTAATGTATTGACGAACCCCGTCGAAATCTTAGGCGACGAGAACGGTTGGGTACGCGCCATCCGCTGCATCCGCATGGAGTTGGGCGAACCCGATGCTTCGGGCCGCCGTTCGCCTGTGGAGGTGCCCGGTTCGGAATTCGACATCGAGGTGGACGAAGTGGTGATGAGTCTCGGCACGGTGGCCAATCCTACGTTGGCCAAATCGACCACGGGCATAGAGACCAACCGCAAGGGTTGTGTGGTGGCCGACGAAGAAGGCCGCACCACCCGCAAGGGCGTGTTTGCCGGCGG
>CAZEOJ010000059.1:0-9042 GCA_964513825.1 uncultured Bacteroidaceae bacterium | reverse complement strand
GAACTTCTGGGTGCCGTCGTCGGGCGATTTCCTGCTGTATTACCGCAATTTCGCCGCCGAGGAATTAGGACGTGCCGATACGTTTCTGCTCCGGGTGGAGGATTGGAGCTGGGGCTGTTTTGTGGAGAGCGAAGAAAGCAATGTGATTTATTTGGACAGTTGCAGCCCTCGGAACACGGTTCAGGAAGTCGCCGGAGCCGTCGCCGGGAACGGCGGTCGCCCTGTGCCCAAACACGCCGGTTCCACGCTGTGGGCGTTCAGGAATCCGCAGACCGATCTGTTCGACCTTGTGCTGGGCGATGTGGGCTTTCCCGACCTCTATTACCTGCAAAACGGAGGCACGGCGCAGAAAGCGCGCATGGTGCGCTACGACACTTTCTTTCCGCGCACGGTGCCGGTGCGCCTGCACGATTTTCCCATTCTCTCGCAGGTATATGTCCGCGATACCCTCTGCTATCTCTATTCGCCCTACCAAAGCAACCCTTTCAAGACCGAGGGGCGCAGGAGTCTGTGGCGTTACGCCGATACGGGCGGGGGGGCGCTTTACGGAGCGTTGGTGCAGAAAGATTTTCTGCAAGGGGAGATGATAGATGTGGGCGCGGGTGCCTATCCCGTGTTCCACGACATTGATAGGGACGGTCTTGTGGATTTGTTGATAGGGAATTACAGCGGCGGGGAAACCGCGACGCTGACCTTATACCGCAATACGGGAACCGTGGGAAATCCGATGTTTGAGAAGGTGGACGATGATTTTCTGCAACTTTCGCGCTATGCGCTCACGGCCTTGCATCCCGCTTTCGCCGATATGGACGGCGACGGCAGGGTGGAAATGGTGACGGGTACGGAAAGCGGCGCCTTGCTTCTGTTCCGTCTGACGGGCGAGGGGACGGCGCTTACGGCCGAACTGCTTGACGAGGATTTCTTACACGCAGGGTTGCGGGGCTTTTCCGCACCGGCGTTTGCCGATGTGAACGGCGACGGCAAGCCGGATTTGGTGGTGGGGAGCAGGAACGGGCGTCTGTCCTGTTTCGAAAATGTCGGTTTTTTGCGTTTTGAGCGCCTTTCGGATATGTGGGGAGGTGTTGATGTAACCGACCGTGATTTCTCTAATTTCGGCTATGCAAGGCCGAATCTGTGGCAGGATGAGGAGGGGCGTCTGCTGTTGGCCTGCGGCAACGAAAACGGAGAGGTGTATCTCTACGACAGCATCGAAGAAAATATCTCGGGAACGTTCCGTTTTCTCGGAAAGGCATCCGATACGGGGCGCACGATACGGGTGGGTGTACATGCTTCTCCCTCGCTCTACGACTTGGATGGCGACGGCCGGCCCGAACTTATTATAGGAAACCAATGCGGAGGACTGGAATACTTCGGCGCCACACAATGGACGCCCCTCCTCCCCGGGCAATCCGTTGGGGTGGAACCCTTGCTTCCCGCGCCCGCCCCTGTCTCCGCTTGGGTAAAAATCACCCCGAATCCCTTTGCATCACAACTTTTTATAGAAAGCGAAAAAGTATGCGGCTTTGCTTTGATTGACGTGAGGGGAAAGCGTGTGCGGCAGGGAAAACTGCACATGGGAAAAAACACCTTGACGCTCGAAACCTTGCCCGCAGGTCTTTATCTGTTGCGCGTTCTTGATATGGACGGCAGGGAATCGCAAAACGTAAAACTGATAAAACGATAATTATGTTGAGTCTGCCTACCGCCTATCTTCCCCCTTTGGATTATTTCGCCGCCATAGTGCGGGAGGGAGCGTTCTTTATCGACGGGAACCGCACTTGCCGCAAGCAGACTTTTGCCAACCGTGCGTATATCGTCACCTCGCAAGGCACCTTGACTCTTTCCGTGCCCTGTATCAAACCGAACGGCAGCCATACGTTGGAGAAAGATGTGCTTATCTGCTATCGCGAGAATTGGCAGCGCGACCATTGGAGGAGCATCGTCACCGCCTACAATAAATCGCCCTATTTCCTCTACTATCGGGACGAACTGGAAATGTTCTACACGCAGAAAACGGAGAAGTTGATCGATTTCAACAACGCGCTCCTGGATTTCGTTATCGAGAAACTGCACCTGCCCGTAAAGCGCGGGGCCGAAACCGATTCGCCTTTGGCTCTCGATTTCGGCCCCAAGCAACCCGAGAAATATCACATAGAGCCTTATATGCAGACTTTTCCGTGCGAGGCACCCCGCCACCATCTCAGCATACTCGACCTTATGTTCAATGTCGGGCCGGAATCCGTTATGTATCTGCGGTCTACTTTAACTTCGCAACCGCTTCCTTGATACGGCGGACACTTTCCATCAATTTGTCTTCGCTGGTGGCGTAGGAGATACGGAAACTCTTGGGGTCGCCGAACGAGTCGCCGCCTACCAAAGCCACGTGCGCGTTGTCGAGCAGGAAGTTGGCGAAGTCGTCACCGCAGGTAATGGTCTTGTCGCCGAATTTCTTACCGATAAGCCCTTCGATATTGGGGAAGATATAGAACGCACCGGTGGGTTTGTTCACTTTGAGACCCGGAATCTCGCGCAGTTTCTCGATGGTCATGTCGCGACGCTTGCGGAAAGTCTCCACCATGTGTTTGAGGTCTTCGGACTTCTGCGGGTCTTGCAGGAGCGCGGCCACCGAAGCCTTCTGCGCGATAGAGGAGGCCGCCGAGGTCATCTGTCCCTGGATTTTTCCGCAGGCCGCCGCAATGTCCTTGGGCGCGGCGATATAACCGATACGCCAACCGGTCATGGCATAGCCTTTCGAAACCCCGTTCATGATGATGACGCGGTCTTTGATTTCCTCGAACTGGGCAAGGCTTTCGAACTTGCTCTCGAACGTGATGAATTCGTAGATTTCGTCCGAAAGGATATACACATCGGGATGCTTGGCCAACACATCGGCCAGGGCCTTGAGTTCATCGTAGCTGTAAACCGAACCCGTAGGGTTGCTGGGGCTGTTGAAAATCACCAATTTGGTTTTCGGGGTAATCGCGGCTTCCAACTTTGCGGGCGTCACCTTGAAGTCGTCCTCGATACCGGCCTGAACCAAAACGGGCACACCTTCCACAAATTTCACCATTTCGGGATACGAAACCCAGGCGGGGCAGGGAATCACCACCTCGTCACCGGGGTTCACCATAGCCAGCAACACGTTGATAATGGCGTGTTTGCCACCGTTCGACACCACAATCTGGTCGGGAGAGTAGGTGAGTTTGTTGTCGCGGGTGAGTTTGGTGCAGATGGCCTTGCGCAGATCCAGGTAGCCGGGCACGGGAGGATAGTGGGTGAAGTTGTTGTTGATGGCGTCGATACCGGCTTGTTTAATCACCATAGGCGTGTCGAAATCGGGTTCGCCCACGCTGAGGTTGATGACATCGATGCCTTGTTCTTGCATTTCGCGGCTCCGCTTGCTCATGGCCAGTGTGGCCGAGGGAGCCATTTCTAAAACACGTTTTGCTAATACAGACATAAGATTAAGTATATTAGGTATATATACTACAAAAGAGACGCAGTTGGCTACGTCTCTTATAGAATTGGGTCGAAAAACTGGCGGAGCCGGTTATTCGGCGGGTGCTTCTTCGGGGAAAGCGGCTGTGCCGGAGGGAAGCGTGGTGGGCAACACCGATTCCTGATCCACACTCAATTCGCTCTTGACCGCGTTTTCCGAACTCTGACGGTTGGGAATGGCGTAAGAGGCAATCAAGCTGAGAACCAAAAGAATGACAGAAAGTACCCACGTGCCTTTCTCAAGGAAGTCGGCAGTTTTGCGCGCGCCCATGATTTGGTTGCCCTGTCCGCCGAAAGTGGAGGACAGACCGCCGCCTTTAGGGTTTTGAATCAGTACAATGAGCCCCAAAAGGATGCACACAATCAGGAGCAAGACCGAGATAAAAATATAAAATCCCATCTTAAAACCTTGTTATTTAATTGAATACTCTTTTCTTACCTTACGGATAAGGTTGGCAAAGTAACTACTTTTTTCTGGAAATTTCAAGCCCAGACTTTCATATACGGCAACAGCCTTGTGGGGAGCGCCGTTTTTGAGGTACATTTCGGCCAATGTCTCGCTGCCTATGCTGAAGTCTTCGCGGTTGCTCCTGCCGGTGTCGGGGTCGAAGCCGGCATAGTCGAAACCTTCGTTGAGCGAGATGAGGTGTTCCTGCCCTTGCATAAAGCGGTCGATAATGGCGTCGGCCTGCCGGCGGTCGGTGTGCCGGGTCGGGCTTTCCGAGGGTTGCTGCCGCAGGAAATTGCGCAGTTTGTCGACGGGTTCTTCCGTCACGGGGCGGAAACCGGCGGTCGGCGGGGTGGGGTGGCCGCTGTGGGGCTGGGTTCCGCTGCTTCTCGGCAGGGCCTCGCTGCGGGGCGAAAAACCCTCTTCCTTGCGTCGGGGCAGACTGTCCTGAAAAGGCGAGAAGTGCCCTTTGCTTTGCGGAACCTGCGCGGTGCGCGGGCTTTGCGGGGCGGTCTGAACCTGTTGTTTGAGCCTTGCGCGGTCGGGCACCGTGATGGCCGTGAACGGCAGGGTGGACGAAAAGGTCTCCGCGTCGCCGGTCTGTTTCAGATTGAGCAGAAACATAAGGTGCGCGTATTGACAATACGGATAACGTGTTATCAACTCCTTATAAGTCAACAGACTGTCTGCGTTCAGTTCTTCGGGCCTCGCACAAAAGAGGCTGATTTTTTTTGCCATAACGAAGACAAAGATACTATTTTACCCCGAAAAGTTTGCGGAAATCCTGCACCAAGTCGGTTTTTTCCCAGCCGAAGAACTCCACTTTCTTGAAGTAGCGCTCCGTCTTTCCGCTCTTTTTCACGTGTGTGTCGGCGTCGCGATAGAACACCTCCACTTCTTCGGTATAGGGCTTGCGGCCAAAATGTCCGTAGCTTGCGGTGGGTTTGAAGATAGGGTTGCGCAGGCCGAACCTCCGCACGATAGCGTAGGGGCGCAGATCCACGTTCTTCAAAAGGGTGCGGGCGATTTCGCCGTCGCTCATCGCGATATGCGAAGTATTATAGGTATTTACATACAAACCGACGGGCTTTGCCACGCCGATGGCATAGGCCACCTGCACCATGACGCGGTCGCACACGCCCGCCGCCACCAGATTCTTGGCCACATGGCGCATGGCGTAGGCCGCCGAACGGTCCACCTTCGACGAGTCCTTTCCCGAAAACGCGCCTCCGCCGTGCGACGACATCCCCCCGTAGGTGTCTACGATAATCTTGCGTCCCGTAAGCCCCGTGTCGCCGTGCGGGCCGCCAATCACAAACTTTCCCGTGGGGTTTACATGGAGGTTATACTTCTTGTCGAAAAGTTTGCGATTGGCGGCCGAGAGCTTCTTCAACATGGCCGGCAGCACGATTTCGCGCACATCGCGGGTAATCTTTTCGAGCATCTTCTTCTCGGTGTCGAATTCGTCGTGTTGGCACGAAATCACCAAGGTGTCGATAGCCTCCGCCTGTCCGTTGTCGTTGTAGCGCACCGTCACCTGACTTTTGGCGTCAGGACGCAGATAAGGCATCTTCCTGCCCTCGCGCCGGATATTGTCCATTTCTTTTAAAATAGCGTGCGCCAGATAGATAGGCAACGGCATATAGTCTTCGGTATCGCGGCAGGCATAGCCGAACATCATGCCCTGGTCGCCCGCGCCCTGTTCCTCTTCCTTCTTGCGTTCCACGCCTTGGTTGATGTCGGGCGATTGGCTGTGGATCGTGGAAATCACACCGCAGGAATTGCTTTCGAAACAGTATTCTCCTTTTGTGTAGCCTATCTCACGGATTGTGTCGCGGGCGGTTTGCTGCACGTCTACCCAACCGTGGGTCTTCACTTCGCCTGCACATACCACAAGGCCTGTGGTGACGAGGGTTTCGCAAGCCACCTTGGCATCGGGGTCTTGTTTGAGGAATTCGTCCAACAGAGAATCGGAAATCGAGTCGGCCACCTTATCGGGGTGTCCCGCCGACACGGATTCGGATGTAAATAAATACGACATGGCGTATACGGTTTTAGTTCTTAAAGGGTGGTGAAATATGCGGAACGAGCGGCGCAAGAACGCGCAGGATTGCATTTTAGCCTTTTTTAACGTGGTTGCAAGCAGCCAAATCATTCCACACTTTCAGGGCGCGAAACTACAAAATTAATCGCAAAAATCCGTACATTCGCGTTTCGGGAAATAATTAAAAGAACAGATATGCAAAAGTTATTGTTGTTGGGCGATGAAGCTATCGCTCAGGGTGCGTTGGATGCCGGCATCTCGGGAGTTTACGCTTATCCCGGAACCCCCAGTACGGAAATCACGGAATATATCCAACACTCCAAGAAAGCGAAAGAGGAAGGTATCCACTGCACGTGGAGCGCCAACGAGAAAACCGCTATGGAAGCGGCTGTGGGTGTGTCGTATACGGGTCGCAGGGCGTTGGTGTGCATGAAGCACGTGGGTTTGAACGTGGCCGCCGACCCGTTCACCAATTCGGCGGTGACGGGTGCCAACGGAGGTTTGGTGTATCTGATTGCCGACGACCCCTCCATGCACTCCTCGCAAGACGAACAGGACTCGCGTTCCTATGCCCGTTTCGCGCAGATTCCCTGCATGGAACCCTCCAACCAGCAGGAGGCCTACGATATGATCCGCTATGCGTTCGACCTTTCCGAAAAGTTGCAGACTCCGGTGCTTTTCCGTGTCACCACACGTATGGCGCACTCCCGCAGCGGGGTGGAATTGCGCGAGGGTCGCGGTCAGAACCCCGTGAAGCTGGATCCCAATCCCAAACGCTTTATCCTTTTGCCGGCCAATGCCCGCGTGCTGTATAAGGAACTTTTGGCCAAGCAGCCCGAATTCGAGAACAGGGCGTTGCAAGACGGCTTTAACGCCTACCAGGAGGGAAGCGACAAGAAACTCGGCATCATCGCCTGCGGTATCGGCTACAACTATCTGCAAGAGAATTTCGGCGGCAAGTGTCCGCATCCCGTGCTCAAAGTGAGCCAATATCCCATTCCGCGCACGTGGGTAAAGAAAATCACCGACGAATGCGACAAGGTGTTGATTGTGGAAGAGGGTTATCCTATCTACGAAGAATTGATAAGGGGCTATCTGGACGCGAGCGGAAAGATTCTCGGTCGTCTGGACGGCACGCTGCCGCGCGACGGGGAGCTCAATCCCAATATCCTGGCCAAAGCGTTGGGATTGCCCAAGACCTGCGGCGAGCCCATTCCCGACGTCGTGGTGGCCCGTCCTCCCTCGCTCTGCAACGGTTGTCCTCACGCGGACACCTATACGGCTCTGAACGAGGCGATGAAAGAATACGGACGCGGTCATGTGTTCGGCGATATCGGCTGCTATACCTTGGGTGCGTTGCCTCCCTACGGCGCCATCGGTTCCACCGTCGATATGGGTGCGTCGATAACTATGGCGAAAGGGGCTGCCGATGCAGGTTTGCGTCCCGCCGTGGCGGTTATCGGCGACTCCACTTTCACCCACTCGGGCATGACGGGTCTTTTGGATGCGGTAAACGATAAATCGTCCATCACGGTCATCATCATGGACAACTCCACCACCGGCATGACGGGCGGACAGGATTCGGCCGCTTTCGGAAAGATTGAACAGATTTGCCTGGGCTTGGGTGTGGAGAAGGAACATATCCGCGTCATCACGCCTCTCAAAAACAATCACGACGAGAACGTGCGTGTTATGAAAGAGGAAATCGCCTATCAGGGTGTTTCGGTGATTGTGCCGCGTAGAGAGTGTATCCAAACGGCGGTGCGTCATGCCAAGGAAGCGGCGAAAGCAAAGAAGGCCTAAAAACGAAAAACAAACAACCATGAAAAAGGATATAATTCTGGCGGGTGTGGGAGGACAAGGTATCCTCTCCATCGCCACTGTGATAGGACGTGCGGCCGTGGCAAACGGTATGTATCTGAAACAAGCCGAAGTGCACGGCATGAGCCAGCGTGGAGGCGACGTGCAGTCGCACCTGCGTATTTCCACCGAACCCATCTGTTCGGATTTGATTCCCGAAGGCAAGGCCGATTTGATTATCTCGGTGGAGCCTATGGAGTCGTTGCGCTACCTGCCCATGCTTAACGCCGACGGTTGGATCATCACCAACAACGTGCCTTTCAAGAATGTGCCCAACTATCCTTCGGATGCCGATTTGGAAAAGGCGATGAAGAGCGTCAAGAATATGATTGCTTTCAATGCCGACCAGCTGGCGAAAGAAATCGGTTCGCCCCGCTCGGCCAATATGGTGATTTTGGGTGCCGCCGCCGATAAACTGGGGCTTCCCTACGAAGAGTTCGAAAAGGCTGTGGCCGCTATTTTCGCCGCCAAGGGTGAGGATATCGTGAACGCCAACCTCAAAGCGATGGCTTCGGGTCGCGAACAAAGCAAGAAGTAGTTTACTGTCGGCTGTTTTTGATACTATCCGCCGCCTGCATGTCCTCATACATGGACTTTAGCCGGGCGGTGGATTTTTTGTATATGCCCTTGAGTTTCTCGGGGTGCGCCATATAGTAGTTCATCAGAGCCATATACTGGTTGTAGGTGATTCCGTAGTCTTGAAATACAGGTAGATATGCGTCTACGGCGTGTTGGGTCATCACCTCGTTGTAGAGTGCGGGATTGGTTTCACGATTGCTATACAGACCCGCTTCGACGAGGCGGATATCGGTGAGCAGGTTCACCATTTCCTTTTCGTTGAGGAAAGGGGTGGGCTTGTCGGCGTTGCGGCACGAGGCCAAAAGCAGGGCGCCCGTTACCGCGATGTAGAGGATGATTCTTTTCATGGCCATAAAGATACGTTAAAAAATCACACCGCTGCCGAGGCAGAGCCTGTTGTCGGGCGTGTAGACAACGCCGAATTGGCCGGCGGCGATGCCCTGCACGGGCTGTTCGGCTTCGATGACCCAAAGGCCGTCGGGGGTTCGGTACAGTTTTCCTGATGTAAATTCGGGCGTGTGCCGGATTTTGAAGCTCACATTGACGGCGTTTTCGGGCAGGCTCTCCGCCAAAGGGGGCTCGAACAGGGCTTCTCCCATAAAGCGGAAACCGC
>CAZEOJ010000058.1:2925-9076 GCA_964513825.1 uncultured Bacteroidaceae bacterium | reverse complement strand
AACGTTAATCTGCACGTATCTTGTCAGATTGTTGTATATTTGCTATTAAGTTACGAATTACAATACGACAATCATGACCATAGAAATTTTGGATGGCCAGTCAGAACGCTTGTATGCACTGGTGGCGCCTTTGGCAATGGACCGCAATGTGTTGCGGCAGAATCACAACTATCCCTTCTGGACCTCGCCGGCCCATACGTGGTTCATCGCCCTCAATCAAAAAAACGAAGTAACGGCCTTTTTCCCGTTGGAGGTGAATGGCAGAAACGAAGCCAGAATCAACAACTACTATATGAAAAGGGCGAGAAGGGATGTCTTTGAGGCCTTGATCGAAGAGGTTTTCGCCTATTGCCACCGCAAATACTCCTTGTCTGCCGTGGCGCTCATGCAGCATAAGGCGCTTTTCGAATCCGTCGGTTTCCAGACCACCAAAGAATGGAAACTGTATGCCAAGATGGAGTACGGGCAGAAGAAATATCCCGTCAAAGCGGCCAGTAGAAACAGGAGATGAACGTCTACGAGCTGGCGCAAGAGCGGTTCAAACTGATTTTTGAAACGTTCGACAACATCTACATTTCCTTTTCGGGAGGAAAAGACAGCGGTGTTCTGCTGAACCTGTTGCTGGACTACATGCGCAGAAACGGCATCACCCGCAAGATAGGCCTTTTCCATATCGACTACGAGATACAGTATCGCCAGACCTTGGACTACGTGGAAAAGACCCTGCGGGACAACGCGGACCTGCTGGAAGTGTATCGTGTCTGCGTGCCTTTCAAGGTGCAGACCTGCACGTCGATGCACCAGCAATACTGGCGGCCTTGGGAAGACGACAAGAAAGACATCTGGGTGCGGGATATGCCTAAAGGATGCCTCACGTGGAAAGACTTTCCGTTCTACAACACCGATATGTGGGACTATGAGTTTCAGGCTCGTTTCGCCTCATGGATTCATCATAAGAATAAGGCCAAGCGCACCTGCTGCATCATCGGAATCCGCACGCAGGAAAGCCTGAACCGTTGGCGGTGCATCTACAACAACCCCCACCGTTTCTTGGGAAAACGTTGGATACGCCAGTGGCCGGGCGGCAAGATCTGCAATGCCTATCCTATCTACGATTGGCTCACCGCCGACGTATGGACGGCGAACGGCAAATTCGGCTGGAACTACAACCGTCTCTACGACCTTCTCTATATGGCGGGCGTTCCTATCGAGAGCCAGCGCGTGGCGAGCCCTTTCATCTCGCAGGCCATTTCCAGCCTGCATCTCTATCAAGCCATAGACCCCCATATGTGGGGCAAGATGGTAGGGCGGGTAAACGGTGTGAACTGCGCCGCTATCTACGGCAGGACCTCGGCTTTGGGCTGGCAGAACGTCAAGCTGCCCAAAGGTCTTACGTGGGAAGAATATATGTATTTCCTGCTTTCCACCTTGCCCGAGGATACCAGGCGCAACTATCTGGAGAAACTCTCTGTGAGCGTGCGTTTTTGGCGCGACAAGGGAGGCGTGCTCGCCGACGAAACCATTTCCAAACTGCAGGAATCGGGCATCCCTGTGCAGGTGGAGGCGAAGAGCAACTACCGCACCACCAAAAAGCCTGTCAGAATGGGCTATTTAGACGATATCTCCATTCCCGAATTCAGTCAGATTCCCTCCTACAAGCGCGTCTGCATCTGCATCCTCAAAAACGACCATGCCTGCAAGTATATGGGTTTCGCTCCCAATAAGTTAGAAAAGACGCGGCGCAAGAAAATCATGGAGAAATACAAAAAACTACTCGACAAAAAAAATGGAAAAATATAAGAGCCCCGTGTACGAAGTCCGTGCCGTGCCCGTAGAAAAGATTGAGGCCAACAGCTACAATCCCAATATCGTGGCGCCGCCCGAAATGAAGCTGCTGGAACTTTCCATTTGGGAGGACGGCTACACCATGCCGTGCGTATGCTATTACGACAAGGAACGCGACAAGTATGAATTGGTGGACGGCTATCACCGCTATTTGGTGTTGAAGAAATCCAAGCGGATCTACGAGCGCGAGAACGGGATGCTGCCGGTGACGGTCATCGACAAGGACCTCTCCAACCGCATGGCTTCCACCATACGCCACAACCGCGCCCGAGGCACGCACAACGTGGAGCTGATGAGCGAAATCGTGGCCGAGCTCACCAAGGCGAATATGTCCGATGCCTGGATTCTGCGGAATATCGGTATGGATCGCGATGAGTTGCTGCGGCTCAAACAGATAACGGGCATCGCGGAGCTGTTCGCCAACCGCGAGTTCAGCGACGGCCTGCAGAACTGCGGCGAGAACGACCCCACCGACCTCGAGCACGATGTTTATTAGAAATCTTGCGATAGGGATTCTTTTGGGCGGCGCCCTCGCGCTCCCGACCACGGGTCTTGCCGCACCCCAGGCCGCCGCCCGCGACAGCCTGCGGGCCGTGCAGAAAGACAGCCTGCGGACCGTCCGCAAAACCCAAAAAGACAGCCTCCCCAAGGATAATTTCTTTACCCGCCTCATCCACGGGCAGATAGACCGAACCTTCGACAAGAAAATCGACCACAGCGAGGTGGCCTATCCCGCTTACAGCAACGAAGGCTTTTTCGGTTTGGGCGCTATGGCCTCGCTGCTCTTCCGCCTCGACCGCAACGACTCGCTCATGCAAGCCTCCGACGCCTCCATTCTGGCGTTGGCGATGCTGCGCGGATTCTTTCATGTGGGCGCGGACGGCAACATCTTCTTTCCCGGCCGCCGGCACAGGCTCCGCTACGAAATCTCCTATTGGCGCGAGCGACCCAAGTTCTGGGGCATCGACTATGCCTCCTGCGTTTTGCGGAAACCTATAGAAATCACCCGTAACGAAATCGAACTGAACGCCGCCTACGACTATCAGTTTGTCAAGAACTTCTATGTGGGCGCGGTGCTCGACCTTTCGTATAAGGTGATGAATAAAATCGAGGACAAGACCTATCTGAACGGGCAGAAACTTTCCTATTACACCACAGGCGTAGGCGTTTCGGTGCAATACGATTCGCGCGACCACGTGGGCAATCCCACAAGGGGAGGGAACGTGATACTCCGCGGTATGGTCTATCCCTCTTTCATGGGCACGCAACCGCAGACTATCTGCCGCATCACCGTGCAGGCCAACTACTATCAGAAACTATGGAAAGGCGCGGTGCTGGCTTTCGACGCCTACACGCAAATCAACACGCCCGACGCACCTTGGTCACTGCGCGAGGAGGCGGGAGGAAAATTCCGTCTGCGCGGTTACTACGAAGGACGCTACACCGACAACAACCTGCTTTCGGTACAGGCCGAACTGCGTCAGAAACTTTTTTGGAGAATCGGGTTGGTGGCTTTCGGAGGTTTCGGCGCCTTGTTTCCCGATTTCGAGGCCTTGCGTGCCGAACATCTGCTCTATTCGGCGGGGGCGGGCCTGCGCTTCGAGTTCAAGCACAATGTAAACCTCCGCGTCGATTACGGTTTCGGCCGCCGCGATCCCGACGGCCATTTCACGGGCGCGTTCGTCGTCACGCTCAACGAGGCGTTCTAAACGTCACGCACCCGCGCTACACCCGGACTTAGGCGGGCAATACGCCGCCGTTCATAATGAATTCCTGCAAGACAAACACAAGGGCGCCGGCGAGGTAGCCCACAAGCGCCAGCCAGCTGATGTGTTTGAGATACCAGATAAAGTTGATTTTCTCAAGTCCCATAGCCATGACACCCGCGGCCGAACCGATGATGAGCATCGAACCGCCCACACCCGCGCAATAGGCCAGGAACAGCCAGAACACGCCGTCCTGTGCGAACGCGCCCACTTCGGCAAGGTCGTACATACCCATCGCACCGGCCACCAAAGGCACGTTGTCCACAATCGAACTGATGGCTCCGATAATCACGTCGATGATATAGATATTCCCCACATGGGTGTCGAGAAATACGTTCAGGTTGTTCAGGATGCCCGCGCATTGCAAGGCCGCCACGGCCATCAGGATGCCGAGGAAAAACAATATCGTGCTCAAATCGATATGGCTCAACACACGGGTGATGCGGTGTTTCATGTGTTCTTCCACATTCCGCTTGTTCTGATACATCACTTCGGTATAGACCCAAATCACGCCCAAACCGAGAAGCACGCCCACAAAGGGAGGCAAGTGAGTGATGGACTTGAAGATAGGAACGAAAACCAATGCGGCCACACCCAAGACAAAGATGATTTTCTTTTCGCGGGGCGTGATGCTGCTCGAGTTATCGGAGGAAGCGGGGAGAATGGCGAGATTCTTCTCGTAGTCGCTCTGTGCTTTCTGAACGTCCTCGAGCGGCGAAAGTTCTCCTTTCAACGAGAAGCTCATGATGAAGGCGGGAAGCGCCACCGATACAAGGGAGGGCAGGATGAGGTTGGGGATGAGGCCGGCCGTGGTGACGTTGCCTTTTACCCACAACATAATGGTGGTGACGTCGCCGATAGGCGAGAACGCGCCGCCGCTGTTGGCCGCAATCACAATCATGCCGGCAAAGATCCAGCGGTCTTCCTGTTTGCTCACCAGGCGGCGGAGCAACATGATCATGACGATGGTGGTGGTGAGGTTGTCGAGGATGGCCGACATGAAGAACGTGATGAATACCAGCAGCCAGAGGAGTTTTTTCTTGTCGCGGGTCTTTACGTGGTCGGTGATGAGGTTGAAACCGCCGTGCACGTCCACCAATTCCACAATCGTCATCGCACCCATAAGGAAGAAGAGAATGGACGAAATATCTCCGAGGTGTTCGATAATCTGCACATTGACCACAAAGTCGAGGACCTTGTGGCGCATACCTTCGCTGCTAAGCAAAGCCTGGTCGGTGGTTTCGGCCAGCCATGTCTGGAATTCGCGCATGGAGGGCACGATGCCGGGCGCCACATACACGTAACAAACCCAAAGGGCCATGCCCGTAAGCAGGGCGATAGCGGCTTTGTCTACCTTGACAACGTGTTCCATGGCGATGAAAAAATAGCCCAACAGGAACAACACACTCATAAAAACTAGCATAGGCGTATAATTTTGAAAACGGGCAAAGGTAAAATTTTTTTTAAGTTTGCAAAGGAAGACACATACATAAAGCAAGACACACCTATATATGACTACGATAAAAAAATGGTTCGCCAACGCGCGCGATGTGTCGGTGGCGCAAAGTCTGCTGCCGGCCGTGCTGGCCGTGGTGCTGGCTGTCTCAAGCCCCGCATTCTGCTGGTGGGCGGCCGTGTTGGCCATTGTGGGAGTGGTGGCCGCCCACATGGGCATGAACCTCGCCGACGACTATTTCGACTATCGCGTGGATATGCTCTCCGACCGCGAGAAAGTGACCCGCCGAGGCTTCCGCGCCATGCTGGTCAAATATCCCTACCTGACCGACGGCAGCGAAACCCCCGCCTCCCTTCTGCGCGCTATCGCCGTCTTTTTTCTCGCCGCCCTCCTCGACGGCTTGGCCATCTTTATCCTCCGCACCCGGCAATTCGGCTTTGCCACCCCCACAGGCAGCTGGATTCTCCCCGCCATCGTGCTGTTGGCCGCCCTGCTCGGCATCTTCTACTCGGCCCCCCCGCTCAAACTCGGCTACCGCGGCTGGGGCGAATGGGTCATCGGCATCATCTTCGGCCCCCTGCTCATGACCGGCACCTACTATGCCGCCGCCGGCACCGTCGACCCCCTCATCCTGTGGATTTCCATTCCCGTGGGCCTGCTCGTGCTCAACATCCTCTACACCCACAGTTTTGTAGAAAGGGAGAGCGACGCCGCCTCCAACAAAATGACCTTCGCCCGCCTGCTGCGCACCGACAGCGCCTGCCTCGCCGCCTCCTATATATTCAACTTTCTGCCCTTCGCCCTCATCGTCACCGCCGTCGCCCTGCGCTATATCCACCCCCTCTACCTGCTTGTGCTGCTTATGATACCCCGCGCGGTATGGCTGGTACGCTCGCTGCACGCCTACAATCGCGGCGAGACGGGCGTTCCCGACAGCCCCCCGAAATGGCTCGGCAGAATGAAAGACTGGGACGCGGTCAGGGCGAAAGGCATCGACTGGTTTCTGATGCGCTGGCTCACCGCCCGCAACATTCTGAGCGGTTTCTGCCTTTTAATCGTTTTTGTAAAAGTGATTTTGATGATA
>CAZEOJ010000058.1:0-2825 GCA_964513825.1 uncultured Bacteroidaceae bacterium | reverse complement strand
ATGAAAAAACTCAAGGAATTCCTTTACTTGGCCATATGGTGGACGCGCGCCGTGTTCTTCGGCCGCCGCAAACCCCTGCAAAGCGTCATTTTTGTCTCCGACCGCTGCAACCTGAGCTGCAAGCATTGCGCGGTCTACAATCACAAAGACCCCGTCAGCAAGACCTACGCGCAGATTCGCGAGGAATTGGCCTACTGCTACGCGCAGGGCTCGCGCTTTGTGGATTTTGAGGGCGGTGAGCCCTTTTTATGGCGCGGCACCGACGACAACGGCGCCGAATGCAACGTAAACGACCTCTGCCGCCTGGCTCGCAACATGGGCTTTTTCTCGTGCACTATCACCACCAACGCCCAGGAACCCTTCGACGGGAGTGTGGCCGACAGCATCTGGGTATCGATGGACGGAGTGGGGGACTATCACGACCTCGTGCGCGGAAAAGGCACCTTTGCCCGCCTCGAAAAGAATATCGCCACCTGCGGATGCAAGGATTTGAGCGCCAATATGGTGGTCAACACCCTCAACCACGGCTCCCTGCCCGCCGCCATCGAATATGTCAAGCGGAGCCCCTACCTCAAAAGCCTCTCCGTCAACCTGCACACCCCCTTTCCCGGCACCGAGGAAATGGCGCTTCCGAAAGACCTCCGCGACAAGGCGCTCGACATCGTATTAGATTATAAGAAACGCGGTTATCCTATCATGAATTCCAAAAGCGGCCTCAAGAAGATGCGCTCGAACCATTTTAAGAAACGTTGCTGGATGACCAATTTCATCTATACCGACGGCACCCGCAGCCCCCAGTGCATAGGCGCGGAAATGGACCTCTGCGGACAGTGCGGTTTCTGCATGGCCGGCGAGGAAGCCTCCGTTTTCGGCCTCCGTCCCGACACCCTTTTGGCCGGACTCAAATTGCGAGCGTAAGACCTCAAAATTTCTTACCTTTGCAAAGTTTTGTGCGTTAATTTTGAATAAAAAACCAATAATCATGCAAAGAGACACGCAGATTTTCGACCTGATCGAACAGGAGAGAAAACGTCAGACCTCGGGTTTGGAACTGATTGCTTCCGAAAACTTTGTTTCCGACCAAGTAATGGAAGCTATGGGTTCGGTAATGACCAACAAATATGCCGAGGGTTATCCCGGACACCGCTACTATGGCGGCTGCCAGATTGTGGACCAAAGCGAACAGCTTGCCATCGACCGTCTTAAAAAACTTTTCGGCGCCGAATACGCCAACGTGCAGCCGCACTCCGGCGCGCAGGCCAACATGGCCGTATTCACGTGCTGCCTCAAGCCCGGCGACACCTTTATGGGACTTGACCTGGCGCACGGCGGCCACCTTTCGCACGGCTCGCCCGTCAACTTCTCGGGTATGACCTACCGTCAGGTAGCCTATCAGGTACGCGAAGACAGCGGCATGGTAGACTACGACCAGATGGAGAAAGTGGCCATGCAGGAAAAGCCCAAATTGATTGTGGGCGGTGCTTCGGCCTATTCGCGCGATTGGGATTGGAAACGGATGCGCGCCATTGCCGATAAGATCGGTGCCATTCTGATGGCCGACATCGCGCACCCCGCCGGCCTCATCGCCTGCGGTCTGCTCAACAACCCCCTCGAATATTGCCACATCGTCACCTCCACCACCCACAAGACCCTGCGCGGTCCCCGTGGCGGTATCATCATGCTGGGCAAGGATTTCGAGAATCCCTGGGGCGCCAAGACCCCGAAGGGTGTGGTGAAGATGATGTCGCAGATGTTGGATTCGGCGGTGTTCCCCGGCACGCAGGGCGGCCCGCTCGAACACGTCATCGCCGCCAAGGCCGTGGCTTTCGGCGAAGACCTCACCGAAGACTACAAGCGCTACATCCAGCAGGTAAAGGCCAACGCCGCCAAGATGAGCGAAGCGTTCATGAGCAAGGGCTATAAGGTAATCAGCGGCGGCACCGACAACCACCTGATGTTGATTGACCTCCGTACCAAGTTCCCCGAACTGACGGGTAAGGTGGCCGAAAACACCTTGGTTCGCGCCGATATCACGATCAACAAGAACATGGTGCCTTTCGACAGCCGCAGCGCCTTCTCCACCAGCGGTATCCGCGTGGGTACGCCGGCCATGACCACCCGCGGCCTCAAAGAAGCCGATATGCCCGTTGTCGTCGATCTCATCGACAAAATCCTGAGCGATGTGAACAACGAGGATGTTATCGCGCAAGTACGCGGCACCGTCAACGAAATGATGTCGAACCGTCCTCTGTTCGCGTGGTAATGAAAGGCAATAAATTCCTACAAGACTTCAAGGCGTTCGCGCTCAAAGGCAACGTGATGGACCTGGCCGTCGGTGTGATTATCGGCGGTGCGTTCGGAAAGATCGTTTCCTCGCTTGTGGCCGACGTCATTATGCCCTTGTTGGGTTTGCTGGTAGGCGGTATCAATTTCACCGACCTGCACATTACGCTCAAAGCCGCCAAGGAAGTGGACGGCGTGCTGCAACCGGCCGTGTTGCTCAACTACGGCAATTTCTTGCAGAGCGCGTTCGATTTCCTGATTATCGCTTTCTCGATTTTCCTCTTTATCCGTCTGCTCTCCAAATTGCAGACCAAGAGAGACAAAGCCGTCGCGGAGACTCCGGCACCGGAACCGCCCGCGCCTTCTAAGGAAGAACAGTTGCTCGCCGAAATACGCGACCTGTTGGCCGAATCGACCAAGCGCTAAACGGCGAAGAACGTTGTACGAAGATTGCGCGTCTGGACTTGTTTCAGGCGCGCAATTTGTTTAAGGCCTCGCACCAGATTTCGGCGGCGATGCGCACTTTCTCGGTGCAGGTGTTC
>CAZEOJ010000057.1:0-9116 GCA_964513825.1 uncultured Bacteroidaceae bacterium | reverse complement strand
ATAGGTTTTCGCTTTAAAAGCAATCCAAACCCAAAAGTACGAAAAAGGCGGGAGGAAATCTTATCTTTAATCTTATCTTTGCCGTGCTTTCAATACTTGCCTATGCGATTCGCCCATCCCGAAATCCTTTGGTTCCTGCTGGCCGTAGCGGTGCCGCCTATCATTCATTTATTACGGTTGCGGCGCTATAAGCGGATCTATTTCTCGAACGTGCGGCTCTTGGAGCGGATCGAGCAGGAGAAGAAACGCAGCGCGCGCCTTCGCGAGATTCTGGTGATGGTGGCGCGTATGCTCACGATAGCCTGCGTGGTGCTGGCTTTTTCGCGGCCTTTTCTGCCCGAGGAGGCGGGAAGTACGCCGGTCTCGCAAAGCTTGGTGAGCGTGTATGTGGACAATTCGTTTTCCATGCAGGCGCCTTCGCGCGGGGCGGTGCTGTTGGAGGAGGCGAAGGCGCGCGCCGAGAAAATCCTGCTGGACTTGCCGCCCGACAGGCCCGTGCATCTGTTTACGAACGATTTTTCGGGGTTCGAGACGGGTTTTGTGAATCGGGACGAGGCGTTGCGCCGTTTGCGCGACATCGATTACAGCCCGCTTGCGCGGAGTTTCGACCAAATCCGCGCGTTTCAGAAACAAATCTGCCGAGAGGCTTCCGTCGCGCAAACGGCGCGGGTCTGCTACTGCATCTCCGATTTTCAGAAATCTACCTTCGCGTTGCAGGAGGAGGCCTTGCGGGGGGACAGTTCGGCGCGCTTTGTTTTCGTGCCTGTGCAGGGTGTGGATTACTCTGACCTGAGCATGGACACCCTCTTTCTCGATATGCCCGTCTTGCAGGCGGGGCGCGACATGGGGCTGCGTATCCGGCTCACCAACCATTCCGGAAAAGAGCAGTTGCAGGTGCCGCTGCGGGTGTATGCGCAGGGACGGCAGGCGGGTGTCTATCCCGTGGATTTCAAGGCGGGGGAAGAGGTGGAGGTGCGCATTCCTTTCCGTCTGGAAGAAAAGGGGCTGTATGGTTGTTACGCCGAAATCGCCGACTATCCCGTGGAGTTCGACAACCGTCTGTATTTCAGTCTGAACATACATAAGACGCCCCGAATCACGCATATCTACGAGGGCGAGGCCGAAGCCGCCTTGCGGAAACTCTTCGGGAGCGATTCGCTCTTTGTCTATACGGCGCAGGAGGTGCACCGGCTTTCGTTCGACGCGCTCGCGTCCTCGGGTTTGGTGATATTGGACAAGGTGCGCGATGTCTCGTCGGCGCTTGTCTCGGCCTTGGTGCGCCATGTGCAGGGAGGCGGGCGGTTGGCGGTGATTCCTCCCGCGCCTTCCGTTCCGGGGGATCGGGAGGAAGCGCCCTTGCGGGAGCTCCTCACCGCGCTTATAGGCGCCGGCTACGGTGCCTATCATGCGGATCAGATCCGTCTGCGTTCCCTTCATCATACCCATCCGATTTTTGCCTTAGCCTTGGAGCAGGTACCCGAAAACCGCCTTCTGCCGCAGGTCAAGGGGCGCTACGACCTGCCCGAGACCCCGCGCACGCCCTATGTAGGACTGATGAGCTTTTCCGCCGCTTCTGTCCGTCCTCCGCAGGATTTCCTGCGGGTCTACACGCTCGGCAAAGGCATGGTGTATCTGTTTTCGTCGCCGCTTTCGGAAGCCTGCACCGACTTCTGCTCGCATTACAGTTTTGTGGTGAGCTTCCTCAACATGGCCTTGTGGGAGGGAACGGGCCCCCGTCTGTACGAAACCACGGGCACCGAGGAGCCTTTGTTCTATCCGGCGGCCTTGTTCGGCGACCTCACCCCGCAGACACGTCATTACGTGCAGGAGGACGGCCGTGGGGAGCGGATGATTCCGTTGGTGCGGCGCATGGGTGTCGAGGTGGCGGTGTATACCTACGGACAGATTGTGGAGGCGGGCAACTACACGCTCGGCGAGGAACCCGACCGTCCGCTGCAAAGCCTCTCGTTCAACTACGACCGTCGGGAATCGCAGCCGGAATGCTATGGGGCGGACGAACTGGCGGCCTGGACAAAGCCTTTCGGCCATGTGCGGGTTTCGGTAGACGGAATGCGGAGCGAGGGCGGTGAGTTGTGGAAAGTTTTTGCTATTTTCGCACTGCTTTTCGCCCTTGCCGAAACCTTGCTGCTGCGGGGTTTTCCGCGCAAGCGCGTCTTGGAGAAGAAACCCTAAAAAGGAGAGAGATTTGGAACCGAACGAAGAAAACGCAGGCAGGATTATTCCTATTCCCGGCCTGTTCAAGAATTGGTTTTTGGATTATGCGTCGTATGTGATTCTGGAACGCGCCGTGCCCGAACTTTCCGACGGGCTCAAGCCCGTGCAGAGGCGTATTCTCCACTCCATGCACGAGTTGGACGACGGTCGGTTCAACAAGGTGGCCAATGTGGTGGGCAACACCATGAAATACCACCCCCACGGCGATGCCTCCATAGGCGACGCCTTGGTGCAGCTGGGGCAGAAAGATCTGCTGATAGACTGTCAGGGAAACTGGGGCAACATCCTTACGGGCGACTCGGCGGCGGCGCCCCGTTATATCGAGGCGCGTCTTTCGCCTTTCGCGCTCGAGGTGGCTTTCAACGAAAAGACCACCGAATGGAAGTCTTCCTACGACGGCCGCAACCGTGAGCCGGTGGCGCTTCCCGTCAAGTTCCCGCTCCTGCTTTTTCAAGGGGTGGAGGGCATCGCCGTGGGTCTGGCCTGCAAAATCCTGCCGCACAACTTCAACGAACTTATCGACGCCTCCATCAAGGTGCTCAAAGGGCAGAAATTCGAGCTGTATCCCGATTTTCCCACAGGGGGCAGCATCGATGTGGCCAACTATAACGACGGTCTGCGCGGGGGCAAGGTGCGGGTACGCGCCAAAATCGGCGTGGTGGACAAAAAGACGCTCGTGATTCAGGAAATTCCTTTCGGCACCACGACCACTTCTTTGATAGAAAGCATCTTGAAGGCGGGCGAGAAGGGAAAGATAAAAATCCGCAAGGTGGAGGACAACACGGCCGAGAAAGCCGAGATTCTGGTGCATCTGCAACCCGGGGTGTCGCCCGACACCACCATCGACGCGCTCTATGCCTTTACCGACTGCGAACTGTCGCTTTCGCCCAACGCCTGTGTGATTTCCGAGCAGAAGCCTTGCTTTTTGGGAGTGGGCGAGATGCTGCGGGTGTCTACGTTCAACACGCAGGAATTGTTGAAGAAGGAGTTGGAAATCCGTATCGGCGAGTTGCAGGACGAGTGGTTCCGCACGTCGTTGGAAAAGATCTTTTTCGAGGAGCGTATCTATCATCTGTTGGAGAAAGACGCGCGCAAGTGGGAAGACCAGCTCAAAGCCATGCAGAAGGCTTTTGAACCTTTCGAGAAGAAATTGGGCAGGAAGGTGGGCACGGAAGATGTGTTGCGCTTGGTGGAGAAACCGGTTCGCAAGATTTCCAAATTCGACATCAAGAAAGCCGACGAGAAGATAAAGGGTATCGAGGCCGAGCTCAAACAGGTGCGCTTCGATTTGGAGAACCTGACCGACTACGCCATCGCTTATTTTCAGAATATCAAGAAGAAATACGGGGCGGGACGGGAGCGCAAGACCGAAATCCGCAATTTCGAGAACATTCAGGCCAATATGGTGGCGGCCACCAACGAGAAGCTTTACGTGAACCGCGCCGAGGGTTTTGTGGGCACGGGGCTGCGCAAGGACGAGTATGTGTGCGAGTGCTCCGATATCGACGATATCGTGGTGTTCCGCCGCAACGGAACGTTCAAGGTGGTGAAAGTGGGCGAGAAGGTGTTTGTGGGCGAGGACATCATCCATGTGGGTGTGTTCAAGCGCAACGACGAGCGTACGATCTACAACATGGCCTATTCGGACGGCAAGGACGGGGTGGCGTATGTGAAGCGTTTTTCGGTGGGCGGCATCACCCGCGACAAGGAATACGATCTCACGCAGGGCAAGCCGGGTTCCACGGTGCTCTATTTTACGGCCAATCCCAACGGCGAGGCCGAGACGGTGCGGGTGCAGCTGCGTTTCAAACCCAAGGTCAAGAAGTTGGTTTTTGATTTCGATTTCAAGACATTGGCGGTGAAAGGGCGGGGGAGCATCGGCAATATCCTCTCGCGCAATGCGGTGAAGCGTATCGATTTGAAGGATGCGGGCGTGTCTACGCTGGGGGCGCGCAAGATATGGTATGACGACAGCGTGAAGCGGCTCAATGTGGAGGAACGGGGGCAGTATCTGGGCGAATTCAAGGGCGAGGACAGGATTCTCACGTTGATGGAGAACGGTTCCTACCGTCTTTCGAGTTTCGATTTGGGCAACCATTTCGATGAGGATATGTTCCGACTGGTGAAGCATTATCCGGAAAGGGTGGTGACGGCGGTGTACCGCGACCGCAAGAGCAAGCTTTGGTATATCAAGCGTTTTATGGTGGAGGAGAGCGAGAAGCGGATGAGTTTTGTGGAGGAGGAGAGCAGCGAGTTCATCGGTCTGTGTCTGGATGCTTTTCCGCAGGTGCGGGTGATTTTCGACGCGCGTGCCAATAAAAAGGAGGTGGAGGATTTGATTGTGGATGCGGCGGAGTTTATCGGGGTAAAGGGTTTCAAGGCCAAGGGAAAGCGTCTGTCGAATTACTATATCAAGAAGATCGAGTGGCTTGAACCGCTGCGGTCCGATCCCGATTACGAGGCCCTGCAACGGCAGAAAGAGGACGTCTCCGAACCTGCCGCCGGTCCCTCCGATGCCAATTTCGACCCCGATCCCCAAGAACAACTGAGCCTGTTCTAAATAAACGGACTTTCGGAAAACGCAGTTTTTTGAGGGTGAAATTTATAGGAAAACGCAGTTTTATGCCTGAAATATGAGAATTACAGAGATATGGTTTGAGGGGGAGGATTTGTGCGGGCGTGACGAGAACGGAAAGGTTTATCGGCAGAGCCTGTTGTGGTATCCGCCCTTGCAGGCGGCGACTGACGGACAGCGCTCGCGCTATCCATGGATTCAAGAAACCATCGAAAGAGCGCGAGACGTTTATCCTTGACCAAATCCATAAGATAGGCCAAGAATATCTAACCGCCGTCTTTTAGAAAAACGCGGGGCGAGACTCCTATATTTAACCTATCGTCGTATCTTTCTTTTCAATTCAGAAATGGAATAAACCCCTTTATTCTTTCGATGTAGCATAGCATGACAATTAGGGCAGACGGGGCGGAGGTCATCAATTGAAACTTCTTTTTCTCCGCCTAAATCGGCTAAGGGTTTCAAGTGGTGAATATGTATGAAGTTTTTCCCTATTTCACCATAGGTCTCATAAAAATCAAAATTGCATACGGCACATTTATAGCCATACTTTTCTATACATCTTTTACGGTTCTTGGGATTTCGTTCATAATGGTTCAGTTTTACTGTTTTCTTTCCTCCTTCCATTACAACCAACTCTGTATTGTCTTGGTCTGTATAAGCATCTGATACCTTAATCTTTTTCGCCTTATAGTTGGCTATATATTTTTCAATCTTTTTGCATTCTCGCTGAGCTCCTTGAGTGAGCGCATAGCATATGTTGCTTCGTCCAAACATACCACGCACGTCCCTCCAGCTTTTGACAAGAAAATTCCTTTCCAACTCGGATAAACAAACACAATTCTCTTTTTTCGCTTTGACGATATATCCATAACCTTTGCGTTCTCCGGTTTTAGTAATCTTTTCTTTTGCATACACGGTGGCGTGGTTATACCACCCCACGATATACCGTCCTCCTTGTTGTGGATTTCGTGCCACCCAAACAACAAGTACATCACCAAGTTGTTCTTCTTTAAAATTTTTATCTCTTGATAATTTTTTCAAATTTATAGATTCTAAGAAATCACGACGATTTGTGGTTCGTACATATCCATAACACCATCCTCCTATCGGAAAAAAATTATAAATCTCGTGTTTATTATTCTCATCATGGTTCCCTCCACCGATAATGCGATTATCACTACCTTTGAAACCTTGATAATAAAGCATCCAGCCGATATTGCAAAGTAATATTTTCATCTTCTAAGATTTTTTAGCCTCTTTCAAGTATAATAGCCTTGTAAGAGTTATTTGTGGCTATGGTTTTCAAGTTATATTTAATTGGATTGTTTCTCCGACGTACAATTTATCTTGGCTATAAAATTATCACGAGCGGCCTCCCAGTCATAATCAGATGAAAGCGTAAGTCCTAATCCGCTGACTAATTTATCTTTAAATTCGTCAAGACGAGCGGTATCCGTTATTTTGAAGCCTATCCTTTGTGAATCAACAGAACCTTTTATTTGGCTAAATTCAAAATCATTGACTAATATTGTGATGTATTCTTTGGACATAACCCAAGTTGCGCCCATTTCATTCAAACATGGCTCGCTGTTGTAATAATTCTTGGACATAATCATCACGACCAGTATATTTTTATCGGTAAATTCCGCCTTCAAATATTCATAGATATTTAGACCAATCGGTATTCCATATCCATTAACAGAACTACAAAACATAGTTTGATGATTAAGCCCCAACGATTCCAGCAGTTCAACAAATGGTTGTACATATTTTATATCATTACTGGAATGGCTGATAAATATTCTGTCAAAGCGGTTTCGTGTGGGAATCTGTAACTTTTTCAATTCCACCAACAATTGTATTATTAATCGCGCTTCACTAATCGAAAGGTATTGTGAAGATTTTGTCAAACGACATTGTAAAATTCTATTATATTGTTCAGTTTTGTCTAGATTGTATCGATTGATAAAACTTTCCATTTTTTTATCGAAATCGACATATTCTGGAGTGTGCATTGTAACTGTGCCGGGAAGTCCTATCAACTCTGCACAAAGTTGTAATAATTCATTTGTTTCTGATATATAACTCATTGTGTGTCTTGTTTTTATTTCATTTTTCAAAAATAGGGGATTTATTGAAATCCATTTGTGACATCACCTCAATGACTCTATGTATCTCCGAGTAGGCCATCAAATCTTCCGGAGAGGCTTTGCAGAGTTGGCAAAGTTTTTCGGAATTTGACATTGCCCGTTCCAAGTCACCGTTCTCTGTCAGATATTTGTAGAGGTTGGTGCGGGTGAAATAGCGTTTTGTCTTTTCGTACCCCGGCATATACTTCTGCAATTCGGGCAGCAATTGCTCGTAGCTTTCATATTTGCGGCAAACCGCCTTGGGAAGAAAGTGCAATAGAAACCAAAATTCCGTGCAGGGATTTGTTTCCACAAACATCACTTGTTCTGCATATTTCTTGGCACTATACTTTTTCTTGGCCCGCTGATATTGTTGCATTTCAGATGGGTATCTCAAAAGCCTGTCCATATCAAACAGGCAAATGATAACATCATACTGCCTGCTCAAATAGGATTCCAACAACTTCAAAATATGCCTGATGTCGCTGTGCTGCGGAAAATCGGGGGCGACCTTGAAGGGGTAACGGCAGGCTATCCGCAAGGAATCGAAATAGAACCATTCCGTTTCGCCTTCACCTATAATCGCGATGCTTTTATTTACCGTCCGTCTCATGGTCTTTGTCGTTTAAGTCGAAATACAGGCTGCCGAGAAACGGGAGTTTTACCAGTTTGTTCTGCCGATAGGCATGGTAGGGCGATAGGTTTTTATGGAGGCCTAAGGATGAAAGGCGCACAATCTTGGTTTCGCCGAACTCGTCCTTGTCGGTGAACCATATGGTATCGCGACGGATAAAGTCTTCGTTGAGAAGGTTGATGTCGTGCGTGGTCAACAACATCTGTGCGGTTTGGTCGCTGTTGGCCAAGAATACCTTTATGAAATAGGCCAGCAGTTCATAGTGAATGCTCGTTTCCACCTCGTCAATGGCAACAAATTGGTGCTTTTTTAGCAGGAAATACAGGATAGTGGCGATGCCCAAAAATCGCATGGTGCCGTTGGATTCATAAGCTTCCGGCAAATTGTAGGGATTGTTATCGGCGGTATGGGTAAAAATCAACTCGGCATGCGTGATAGTACCCTTTTTAAGCATCTCTTTCTTTGCTTCGTCGTCAATGGGTGCACGTTGGATCACTTGTTCTAAGTCGGGCGTAATCAATTCTTCCTGCTCTTGCAAGGAAATGTCTTCTATATTGAAGTCGGAAGCCTTCAAGAAATTTAGAATGAACTTTTTCAAGCCGCCGTTCTTGTCGTTGTCCAAATGGCTTTTTATATATCCTGACAATAATATGCTGGGTGTCAATACGTCTTTGATTTGTTGGGCGAAATAGTCGTAAACATCGTTCAGCTTTGTCTTTTCCACATTGCTTTTGCCGAAGGCCGCCAATACGCTACTGTTGTTGGTGGTGGTGCCGGAAATTGTATTCTGGTCCTTCTTCGGCAATTTCAGATTGGCCCCGAATTCTATAACGGTTGAGTCGGTTTCTTTGTTGTAACTACGGGTGTATAGATTGGTGGGGCGGATGGAATCATACACAATCAAGGATTCAGAATATATGTAGGTTTCATCCAATTCAAAACTGAGGATGTATTTGGATTGGTTGATATAGAACGTCATCGACATTTTTGTCGTTTCATTCTTCGACGTGTCGTTCAACAAAAAGGGTACAGCGCCCGTCTTTGTGTTGCGGTCGTTAGGATGTCTCAGAACCAGCATCTTGAAGAACTCAATAGCGTTCAGGATATTGGTCTTGCCGGAAGCATTGGCGCCGTAAACGATACCTATTTTCAGCAAGCGTACCCCGGGCTTTACTTCATAGGTATATTGTTCCGATAAGGAGGTATCCGGGGTAGGTTCAAAACTGATCTTTTGAGCCGACTTGATGGACAAGAAGTTCTCAACGGTGAATTCTGCTATCATGTTCTTGGTTTTGTCTTGTTGGTTCTGCAAAGATACGATAAAATAGCAACAATATAAATTATGTTTGCAATTTTTGTAGTTTTATTACAAAAACAAGCAATAAAACAGCGAAAACTATATTACATAACGAAAAGTAGAGGAGGAAGGTGGGCAAACGAGGTCACACTTTGTAAACAACAATTTCTTATATACTTATAGGTTAATCTGAATAAAAATTTCGATAAAAACGGGGTTTTTACGATATAAGGGTATAGTTCACGG
>CAZEOJ010000056.1:0-9119 GCA_964513825.1 uncultured Bacteroidaceae bacterium | reverse complement strand
TTTTTAGAACGGCAGGTTGTCGTCCTGCGGATTGTATTCCGGCTCGTCGTCGAGTTTCGCCGGCACCTGCGGAATGGCCTCCGTGCCTTGCAGAACGGCGGGTTTCTCGTTCTTTTTCCCGTTTCCGCCCCCGAGCAGGCTGAGGTTCTGCGCCTCGATTTCGGTGGCGTAGCGTTTGTGCGAGCCCTCGTTCCACGAGCGCAGACGCAGACGACCCTCCACATACACCGGATTGCCTTTCTTGAGATACTTTTCGGCCACTTCGGCCAGACCCCGGTAAAGCACCACCCAGTGCCACTCGGTGTGTTCAAAACGTTCTCCGTTCTTGTTGTGGAAAAATTCGGTGGTGGCGATTGCCAGACGAACCTTCTTGTTTCCGTTCTCGAAGGTGAAGACCTCAGGATCTCTGCCGAGGTTCCCCACCAGGATGACTTTGTTTACTCCTGTCATAATTTTGGGTTTTTAAATTCACCCTTATATCGTGCGGACTCCGTTTTTATCGAAGTTTTTTGTGTTAAAAAATGTTAAAATCGCGAAAAAAAGTTGCAATATTCTTGGGTACAGCAAGTTGTGAAAGCGTTTTTTTGTCCACTTTCCGATAGTCCCCGCTCTTTCCGATATGGAGGGCGAGCGGGCTGCCCGGCTGCACCTCGTAGAAAAACACGTGCAGGCGGCGGTGGCTCAGCGTCTGTTTGTAGTCTTTGAGCAGCTTGAGTCCCCGCACGGGCTCCGCGGCCTCCCCGCAGGCCTTTGGATTCCGCTGAGCCTCCGCCGCCTGCGTCACATCCTCCCACACGGGAAAATCGTACATCCCCCGCCACAGGTCGTCGTAGCCCCGCTTATGCACCCATACACAGCCTTTTTCTTCCAGATAGAGATAGTGCAGGTTCACCACGGGCAACACCTCGCGCCGCTTCTTGACGGGCAGCCCGCTCACCACACCCTGCGCCAACGCATAGCAGTCTTTGGCAAAGGGACAGGCCTCGGGGTCCTTCTGACACAGCGGGTTCTGCGGCGTGCAGGCCAGCGCGCCGAACTCCATGAGCGCCTGATTGAAGAGCCCCGCCTGCCGCACATCCATGCGTTCTTTCAAAACCTCTAAAATCTTCTTGCGGCAGGCGGGGCTCGTGGCCTCCTCAAAAATCCCCTCCAGACGCGTCATGAAACGGATCACGTTCCCGTCCACCACAGGGTAGGGGAGATTGAACGCGAACGACGCGATGGCCGCCGCCGTGTAGTCGCCCACGCCGGGCAGGGCCCGTATCCGCTCGTAAGTGGAAGGAAACACACCGCCGTATTCGTCCCGCACCACCTGCGCCGCCTTGTGCAGATTCCGCGCCCGCGAATAATAGCCCAGCCCCTGCCACAGTTTCAACACCTCCTCTTCCGATGCGTCGGCCAGATGCCTCACCGTGGGATAATGTTCCACAAAACGAAGATAATAGGGTTCACCCTGCACAATACGGGTCTGTTGCAGGATAATTTCCGAAAGCCAGATTCTATACGGGTCGGAAATCCCCCTCCAAGGTAGTGTGCGGCGGTTTTCGCCGTACCAAAACAAAAGTTTGGACGAGAACGGCACAATTATCGTATTAACAATATTGCAAATGTAAAAAAAATATTACCTTTGCCTGCTTTCGCGCGGAGGGGGACAGTCCTTTTCCGCAGGAGGAAAGAAAAAAGTTTAATTTAAAAAAAGCAAAGAGATATGACAAAAGCAGAAGTAGTGGCTGAAATCGCCAGCAGAACCGGTATCGAAAAGGTAACCGTACTGGCCACCGTCGAAACGATGATGGAAGTGGTCAAGGAAAACATGATCAAGGGCAACAACGTGTACCTGCGTGGTTTCGGTAGCTTCATCATCAAGCACCGCGCCCAGAAGACCGCCCGCAACATCACCAAGGGCAAGGCGATGACGGTACCCGCCCACAACATCCCCGCTTTCAAGCCGGCCAAGCCTTTCATGGTGGCCGTGCGCACTTCTGTAAAATAATACGGAAGCACATCTACTTTCAGGGCCCAAGGCCCGTGCGACACAGAGGCTTCGCCATAGGCGAGACCTCTGTTTGTCGTTTTTAACGATACAGTTGTGAATAAAGAACTTATAGTAAATTTTGCCCCCGAAGAAGTCGTGATAGCCTTGTTGGAAGACAAGACTTTGGTGGAGCTGCACCGCGAGAAGAACAACAACAAACATGCGGTGGGCGATGTGTTTTTGGGGCGTGTCAAGAAAGTGATGCCGGGGCTCAACGCCGCCTTCGTGGACGTGGGTTCCGAGAAAGAAGGCTTCCTGCATTTCCTCGATCTGGGTCCGCAGTTCCACTCCATGCAACGCTTCACCGAAGCGGGCATGAAAGGCGATGCGGCGCATCTGGACATATCCGGCGAAAAACTCAAGGAAGACCTTGCCAAGACCGAGAAAATATCGTCGGTATTGCGGCAGAACCAGCCCATTCTGGTGCAGGTGACCAAAGAACCCATTTCCACCAAAGGGCCGCGCCTCACCTCCGAGATTTCGTTCGCCGGGCGCTATGTGGTGTTGATTCCCTTCTCGAATAAAATCTCCATTTCGCAAAAGATAAAGGGCGCGGAAGAACGTTCCCGCCTGCGCAACCTCATGCAGAGCGTGCGGCCGCGCAATTTCGGCGTCATCATCCGCACCGTGGCCGAGGGAAAGAGCGCGGCCGAACTCCATGCCGACCTCGATTCGCTCCTGCACAAGTGGGAGCAGGTGCGCACGCATCTTCTCAACGCCAAACCTCCCGTCAAGGTGTGCAGCGAGATGGACAAGGCGGTGAGCATCCTGCGCGATTTCCTGAGCAACGATTTCGACCAGATCGTCACCAACAACGAGGATATCTACGAAGAAATCCGCTCCTATGTGGGCACCATCGCGCCCCAAAAGAAAGGCATCGTCAAACTCTACAAGGACCGCGAGCCCATCTTCGACCATTTCGGCATTTCCAAGCAGATAAAGGCCTCTTTCGGCAAGGTGGTGAACATCCGCCGGGGCGGGGCGTATCTGGTGATAGAACATACCGAGGCCATGCACGTCATCGACGTGA
This sequence comes from uncultured Bacteroidaceae bacterium, assembly GCA_964513825.1. Taxonomy (GTDB): domain Bacteria; phylum Bacteroidota; class Bacteroidia; order Bacteroidales; family P3; genus Pullibacteroides. Next base: position 6,054 of record CAZEOJ010000056.1, on the reverse strand, counting down.
ACAGCGGTCACAGGGTCAACGCTGAGCAAAGCCAGGAAGCCAATTCGTTGACGGTGAACCTCGAGGCGGCCGCCGAAATCGCCCGCCAGGTGCGTCTGCGCGATATGGGAGGCATCGTGATTGTGGATTTCATCGACCAGCGCGAGGCGCAGAACCGCAAGATTCTCTTCGACGCTATGGTGAAGGCTATGGCCAACGACCCTTCGCGCCATACGGTATTGCCCCCCACCAAATTCGGCTTGATACAGATTACACGCCAGCGGGTGCGTCCCCAAACGCAGGTGGATGTGCTGGAAGTGTGTCCGGCCTGCGGCGGCACGGGACAGATCCGCCCCAGCGTGTGTGTGGTGGACGACATCGAGCGCGATGTGGAGTTTCTGATAAAGGACACCAACGCCCGCGATTTCTCGGTTCTGCTGAGTCCGTACGTCCACGCCTATATGGTGCGCGGCTGGAGGAAATATCAGCGTAAATGGTGGAAACTCTACCGCCGTTGGATTCGCCTCGACGAAAGCAATTCGTTAGGGTTTCTGGAATACAAATTTTTGGACAGGAACGGGGAAGAAATCAAGTTGTAGGGATTCTTAGCGCAGGACAATGAAAATCACCGTCACCGAAAATATCACCCTTCTTGATGCTCTGGAAAGGCAGTTTCCCGACAGCAACCGCACGCACCTCAAGAAAGCGATACGTTACGGCTGTGTCCTGCAAGACAACAACGTCCTGCGCCGTCCCGAAATCCTCCTGCCGGCAGGCACGCAGATAGAGTTCAAAACCTATCATTCGCGCGAGACCTCGCGCCGCCCCGCGCCCTTCAAGATTCTCTACGAAGACGACTACATGCTGGCGGTGATAAAGCCCGCCGGCATCCTTTCCAGCGGCCGCACCACCGAAAAGATACGTTCCATGTTCGGCATGGTCAACCACTATCTCCAACAGAAAAGCCGGGGCAGGGAACGCGCCTACACCGTGCACCGCCTCGACCGCGAGGTGAGCGGCATCCTGCTTTTCGCCAAGACCGAAGAGGCCAAATACAACTTGCAGGACTCCTGGCAGGACGTGGAGAAACACTACTACGCCCTGGTGCACGACACCCCTAAGAAAGAAAGGGCCACCTTGCAGTCTTTCCTCAAAGAAAACGCCCGTCAGGTGGTCTATTCCGTGCCCGAGGAGGAGCCGGATTCCAAATGGGCGGTCACCCACTACAAGGTGTTGGATTATTACGGCTGGCAAGGCGGGAAAAGCACCCGACAGGAGGCCTTGTTCACCCTGCTCGACGTAAGGCTCGAGACAGGCCGCAAGAACCAGATACGCGTCCACCTTTCCGATATGGGCTGCCCTATCGTGGGTGACCGCAAATACGGCGCCGACCCCAAGGTGAACCGTCAGGTGCGCCTGTATGCCTATTCCATCCGTTTTCCGCATCCCATGCAGGAAAGGGCCGTGAAGCTGGAGATGCCCCTGCCCGCCCGTTTCACCTATGTCACCCCGCAAACCGAGTATTGATATGGAAAAAAGACCGATATTCACCGGAGAGTCTTTCAAGCGCGTGGTTCCCGAGAAGAAGACCAAGGTAAGGCTGTATCTGGAACGTTTTTCGTTGGGTCGTCTTTTTTTCAATTTCGCCGACATCAAGTTCGTGCGCTTCCTCATGGTGGCCGCCCTCAACACGCTTTTCGGCTGGTGCGTGTTTTCCCTGCTCCGTCTTTTGGTCACCGACAACCGCAACATCGCCGCGCTCATCGGGCAGATTATCGGCATCCTCTTCAACTTCAAGACCTACGGCAGCATCGTCTTCAAGAACGGCAAATACTACCTCCTGCCCCGTTTCATAGGCGTGTATGTGATTATGTATTTCGCCAACATCAGCGGTATGGCGGTGCTCGACCATTTCTTCGAGATCAGCGACTATGCGAATGCGGCCGTCATGAGCATCCCCGTGGGATTCTTAGGCTTCGCGCTCAACAAACTCTTTGTGTTCGAACGTTCACAAGAAAAACAAGACAATATGCAGGCCAAGAGCGAAAGTTTTTTGGAAAGTTTTAAGAAAGACAAGTCCAAATTGGTGTTCTATATTCTTTGCGCGCTGGGATTGGTCTTTATGATTGCGGGCAGTGTGGGTGCCGGTATGTCGGGCGACGAACATTTCCATATTCCGCAGGCCGAGCACGTCTACGATTTCTATAAGACGCTCGGCAAGGACGATGCCGCCGTCACGGTCACTTCCGACAACAACCTGCCTCTCTACGGACAGGTGGTGGACAACCTCACCTATCTGTTCTGCCGTGCTTTGGACATCCGCGACATCATGCTCGTGCGCCATATCACCAACGCCTTCTGCGGTTGGCTCACGATTGTGTTCGCATCGCTGCTCGTGTTCCGCATCGCCAAACGCAAGTATCTGCCCGCTATCCTCACCTTCGTGCTTTTCTTCTTCTCGCCCCGCTTTTTAGGCCATTCGTTCAACGATGTAAAGGATATAAGCTTCCTCACGTTCATGACTATGGGAACGTTCTACATCTGGGTGTTCTGCGAGGATTTTCCCAAGGTGAAGGTGTCTACGATGGTGATGCTGGCCGTGAGCATAGGCCTGGCGACAGCTGTCAGGGTGGGAGGTTTGTTGATGATAGCCTATCTCGGTTTCTTCGCGTTGATACGCTATATCGTCTTGTGCAGAGGCGAGGGTTTCGGCACGTGGAGCAAGGGCAAGGCCTTTCGGAAACTCTTGTTCTACGGCATCGCGGTAAGTCTGGGCGGCTATGTCCTGGGCGTTCTCCTGTGGCCGTATGCGTTGGTGTCGCCCGTAAAGAACGTAATGGGCACCTTCTCCGAAATGAGCGCTTTCAGCGTCAACATCAAGCAGCTGTTCGAGGGCCGTATGCAATGGAGCAGCACGCTTCCGTGGTATTACACGCCCAAATTCATCTTTATGACCATTCCCGTGGCGGTGATGATAGGGGCGTTGATTTCGCTTGTCACAGGCTGGAGAAAAGACCGCGCGTTCGGCACCTTTTTCCTCTTGTTCTGTTTCGCCTTTCCCGTATTCTGGATTGCCTACACGGGAGCCAATGTATACGGCGGGTGGCGGCATTCCATGTTCTGCTATTCGCCTTTGGTGGCGCTGGCGGGGCTCGGATTTTACTCGCTCTACGAAAAGTTCCGCCGTCCGGTTCTCCGCTACGGTTTCGGGGTGGCCCTTCCCTTGGTGCTTTTGATTGGCCCCATCCGTCATTGTGTGGCCAATCATCCCTACGAATACGTCTACTTCAACGAACTGGCGGGCGGCATCAGGAACGCCTACGGAAAATACGAATTAGACTACTACTACCACTCTACGCGCAAAGCCACCGAATGGGTGCTTGCACATGCCGACACGGCGGCTCTGCGCCCCGGTCAGAAATATACCGTGGCCACCTGGCATACCGCCTCGGTGGGCTATTACATCAATCTGCTCGACAGCGTGCATTTCCGCCCCTCGTTCTCGCGCATCTATCAAATGGGAAACAACGACTGGGACTACGCCGTGTTCACCGTCACGGGCATGAATCCCGATTGGATCACGAACAAGAATATGTTTCCTCCCGTCAACACGGTGCATGTGGAAGAAGTGGACGGCTATCCCATCTGTATTGTGTTGCAGCGCACCGACCGCAACGACTTGTACGGCTACCGCGCCATGCGCGCCGGCAAGACCGACAGCGCCATAATCTTCTATAAGGCGGCTTTGCAGGCCAATCCCTACAACGAGCAGGTTCTGGAAAACCTCGGCGAAATCTATCTCAACCGCAACCAGCCCGACAGCGCGTGGATTTACGCCTCCCGTTGGGCCGACAACGTGCCCTCCAACCAAACGGCCCTGAATATGCTGGCCAACGTGTATTTCCAGAAGAACGACATTTCCGACGCCCTCGCCGTGGCCGAGCGCCTCATCAAGCTCTATCCCGACGATATAAGCGGCTATTGGCTGGCGGCGCACGCCTATCTGCGGCAGAACACGCAACAAGGTATGCAAATGGCGCTCAACCGCTTGCAGGCTTTGGTCAAGCTCCAGGCCTACGCCCCCGCCTATCAGCTTATGGCGCAGATATACCAGTCGGCAGGCGAAACCGCCGCCGCCCGGCAATGTCAGAATATCGCGTCGCAACTGCAACGATGATTATTCAGAAAAGTGCATGTCCTGCACGTTGAGCTGGATATTGGTGTTTCCGTTGAAAGAATTTTCTTCCAGGTGATAGCACACGTCGAACGGCTTGTTCCGTGCAATCCGTTCAAAGGCGTCGCTCTGCTTGAAAGCGATGCTCTCGAAACGTTTTGCGCGTGAATCCTGCTGATACAGCAGTAGTTTGAGGTGCTTTTCCTTGATACAGGAAATTTTCTCGGTCAACACGCCCTTGGTCACGAACAACGGGTTGAGGTTCTTGGGGCCGAAAGGCGCGAACTCCTTGACCGCCGCCACCAATTCGGGCGTAATCTGTTCGAAAGAAAGCACGTCGTCGATTTCGATTTCCTGCTGCGGTTCCTCGCCGTTGAAGTTTTCGAGCACGATCTTCTCGAAGGTATCCTTGAATTTCTCGTAATTCTCCAGACGGATGGTGAGCCCCGCCGCATATTTGTGACCGCCGAAATGGTCGATCAGCCCCATGTCGGCGCAGGCGGAGATGGCTTCGTAGATATTGAAGCCCTTTACCGAGCGCGCCGAACCCACCAGGGTGTTTTTGTCGGCGTCGGCGGTGGTGAACACGATAGTGGGGCGGTAAAATGTTTCGGTGAGGCGCGAGGCCACGATGCCCACGATACCCTGGCTCCAGGCCGCGTCGAAAACCACCGTAGAGGCACGGCTCTCGTCGGCTTCGTCAATCATCCCCAAAGCCTCCTGATAGGCCGTGTGGTCGAGGTTCTTCCGTTCTGTATTGATATTGTTGATGAGACGGGCTATCTGCTCAGCCTCGTCCATCCGCTTGCTTATCATCAGCCGCACCGCGTCCTTGCCGTCACGCACCCTCCCTGCGGCATTGAGCCGAGGCCCCAAGGAAAACACCAGATCGCTGTTCGAGATTTCCTTGTCGTAGTAGCGCGACGCATGGGTGCCCCGCGCGGGCGGAGCAGGCATGAATCTATGGTTTTCGGGACGATAGGCCTTGATATTGGCGTAGCGGAAAAGCGTTTCAAAGCCCGGACGGGGGCGGGTGTTCACCAACATCAGGCCGTAGTACGACAGAATGCGGTTTTCGTCCACCACGGGCACGATGTCCGAAGCGATGCTCAATGCCGCCAGATCGAGCAGGGGATAGATGTATTCGCGCTCGTTGAGGTGATGGGCGATACTGTAGGCCCACACCAGTTTCAACCCCACGCCGCAGCCCGAAAGATGCTTGCAGGGATAAGGGCAGTCTTCCCGTTTGGGGTCGAGCACCGCATAAGCCTGCGGAATCTTGCCTTCGGCCAGGTGATGGTCGCACACAATCACATCGATGCCCTTCTCCTTGGCATAGAGAACCTCCTCCACCGCCTTGATGCCGCAGTCGAGCACAATCATCAGGCTCACGTTGTTTTCGTAGGCGTAGTCGATGCCCCTTTTCGACAGACCGTAACCGTCTATGTAACGGTCGGGAATGAAAAAACCGAGATTGTCGGAATCCGACAAAAGTTTTTCTAAAAAAATGTAAACCAACGATACCGCCGTGATACCGTCCACATCATAATCACCGTAAACGCAGATGCGCTCTTTGTTTTCCACCGCCCTGTGCAGCCTCTCCACGGCCTTGTCCATGTCTTTCATCAAGAACGGATCGTGCACGTCTTCGAGACTGGGGTTGAAGAACTTCTCCACCTCCCCGGGTGTACAGATGCCGCGCTGGAAAAGCAACCTGGCGATGACGGGATTAGTATGCAGGTCCTCGGGTATGTCTTGCTCTACATTTTTTAATTTCCATAATTTATTCACAGTGTATATATTAAACAAATCGGAAGGCCGGGATTCTCCGTTGTTGCCGGCAGTGGAACCTATCAACCCGAAGGTCGAACCGCAAATTTAACCTTTTTTTCCAACTTTCC
>CAZEOJ010000055.1:0-9187 GCA_964513825.1 uncultured Bacteroidaceae bacterium | reverse complement strand
GCTGTTCGGTTTCGCATAGGCACCCCAATAAATCTTGAGCGAACTTACGGGCTCCGCCGAGGCGAATTTGGTATGCACGTTGATGGCGCCGTTGATAGCCGCCGAACCATACAGCACCGAGGCCGCGCCTTTGAGCACGTCTATCTGCTCCACATCGTCCATCGAAATCAGATTCCATGTAGGACGGCCCGCATCGGCACGCAACATCGGCATATTGTCGAGCAACAGCATCACACGGCTCCCCATGCCCGAACTGAACCCGCTGCCGCCGCGCATCTGCGGCTCGTTGTCCACGATAGCCAAGCCCGCCACGTTCTTCAAGGCCTTGTCCAAGGTGGTGACATTGTTTTTGGCAATCTGGTCGATGCTGACCATTTCGATGGACTGCACCGAATTCTTGCCGTCGCGCTCCACACGGCTGCCGCGGATCTTCACCTCCTGCATTTCCTGCGCCCGCGTGTCGAGCCCCACATTCAGCACCTTCACTTCCTCCCCTTTGGCAAAATGAACCTTTACTCTTTTGTCCTGATAGCCGAGATAGCGGAAATTGAGCTCGAATTCGGGACGGTCCACGGCCAAGGTATAGTTGCCGTCTATATCGGCCACCGCGCCCAGTCCCGATGCGCCCACCACCGCCACCTGCGCCTGGGGCAAGGTCATCTTGTCGCTCAAATCATAAATCTGACCCTTCACCACATAGTATTTCTGCGCTTGCAGAGAGGCAAGCGGGAACAGAATCACAGAAAAGAAAATAATCAGTACGGTTTTTCTCATGCCGTCGGCTTTGGTTCTCCCATTGTCCTTCCGCAAGACGGTTTGTCTTGCAAAGTGTGCGAAACTAGGCGCACAGCCCCCAAAAAACAAGAACGGTTTTACCGAAACTTTAACAAAAGTATGTTGATTATAATACAAAAAGCTGCGAACCAGCAATTTGCAAGCAAACCGCCGATCCGCAGCTTTTTGACCGAAACGCCCGGATACTAATACGTAAAGGTGCCGTGTTCGGACTCTATCGTCAGCATCTTCTTGCTGCTGTTCTCGCAGTGACCGATCACCTTGGCGTCGAGGTTGAAGTAGCGGGCAATCTTGATGATGTCGGAAGCGATGCTGTCCTTTACATACAGTTCCATGCGGTGCCCCATATTGAACACCTGGAACATTTCCTGCCACGAAGTCTTGCTCTCGCCCTGAATCATCGAGAACACGGCAGGCGTGTCGAAGAGATGGTTCTTGACCACATGCAGATTGTTCACAAAATTCATCACTTTCGTCTGTCCGCCGCCCGTGCAGTGGATAATGCCGTGGATGCTGGGACGGTAGTTGTCCAACACCGCCTTGATGACAGGCGCATAGGTACGGGTGGGCGAAAGCAGCAACTGACCCACGGTCAGATTCTCCACGCCGCTGGGGTCGGTAAGGCTCTTGCTGCCGGCATAAACCAGTTCGGCAGGCATCTGCGCGTCGAAGGTCTCGGGATATTTCTCGGCGTATTCGTGTTTGAGCACATCGTGGCGCGCCGAGGTGAGGCCGCTGCTTCCGATACCGCTGTGGAAGCGGTCTTCGTAGGTGGTTTTTCCCGAAGAAGCCAAACCTATGATCACATCGCCGTCCTGGATACGCTCGCACGAAATCGCTTCGTTGCGTTTCATACGCGCGCTCACCGTGGCATCCACCGCAATGGTGCGGACGATGTCGCCCATATCGGAGGTCTCACCCCCTGCAAAAGCGATATTGATATGTTCGTTGGCCATATTCTCGCAGAACTCCTGCGTGCCCTCCACAATCTCCCGCAACACCTCGCCCGGAATACGGTATTTGTTGCGGCTGATGGACGACGTGACCATCATGTTGGTGGTGGCGCCCACACAGAGCAAATCGTCTACATTCATCACCGCCGCGTCTTGCGCGATGCCTCTCCAAACCGAAAGGTCGCCGGTCTCTTTCCAATAAAGATAGGCCAGCACCGCTTTCGTGCCGACACCGTCCGAATGCATCACATTGCAATACGAGGGACCGAACAAGGGCTTTTTGTTCTCGCCCATCACATCGGGAATGATCTTGCAGAAAGAGTTGGATACAATCCCTTTGTCTAAATTACTCACGGCCTTCCGCACATCGGTTTTCGAGGGCGAAACACCTCTTTTTTCGTATTTGGATTCTTCCATAATGATGAATTTTATGTTTCTTTTCCGTGATTTACTTCTTTTCCTCCACGACGATTTTCTGCGCCTCGGTGTCGATCCGGTAGCTTCCCAGTTTCGACAAGGCCTCGCGGTTGAGGATGATTTCGGCCGGCGACTCCTCCACAGTCACCATCTCGATACGCCCGAGAATGAAACCGCCCATCTTCACCTCTTTCAACTGCAAGCGTTGGTTGGGCAATACCTCGCCCTCCGCGTTGAACGCCTTTTCCTTATTCTTGAAACTGTTTTTCCCTAAATTGCCCGCTTGCAGAAGCCGCATGGCCGCGTCCACGCTCAAAGCGCTGTATTTGGCCTTTTCGTCCACCACGGCCCGCATACCCAGTCCGTTGGCCACCACGCGGATTTCGGGCTTACCCGCCGGATTCAGGGTAAAGGGAATCTTGTCCGCCTCGCCCATGTCGACCATGCCGATCAACACGCTCAGGCTCCGGTTGCCGGAGGGGATGAAGTCCTCGCGCAACACGCTGAATTCGGTGCGGCGGTTGAGCTGGTGCGCCGCCTCGCGGACATCGCCCTTGGGCAAGGTCTCGATAAATTCATCGGTCAGCACCACGCCCGAATCAAAAGCATATTCCCTGCCGTTATAGATAGACACCATAGGGAAGTCCAAGCGGCGCGGATTGCGGGCGCCGTAACCCTTGGCCTGCAAACGTTCGCCGTCTATACCTCTTTGTATAAGATAGTTGACAACCGCCTGCGCGCGATATTGCGAAAGCGAATCGTTGGTCATGGCCACGGGACGCGAGTCGGTATGCGAAGCCAGTTCGATGACCAGACGGGGATTCTTCTCCAAAAGCACGATCAGATCCATCAACGAATCCTGATATTGGGGCTTGAGATCCCACTTACCCAAGTCGTAGAGGATTTCGGGCAGCACCACCGCCCCTCTCGGCACGGGTTCGAGCACGAAATCGTGGATGAAATCCTCGCTCGCCACCAAACCCACCGTGGTTTCGGTGCCTTCCGCACCTAAATAGTTCTTCTTCTCCACCAATATCTTATAGGTGGTGTTTTCGTTTATCTGACCGGTGCCGAATTCATAAAAGCCCCTTTGGTTGGTGTTGGTGCTGACCAAGGAACCGTCGCTGCCGGCCAACGTGATTTCCGCGTTGGGCACGGGCTGCAAGGTGGCCTCGTTGGTCACCGTTCCCGAAATGGTGAAAAGCATGTCGGGCAGGTAGAACGAATAGATGTCGTCGCTGCCGCGCCCGCCGCCCCGGTTGGAGCTGAACAGACCTTTGTTCTGATTGGGCAGGAAGCATATCCCGAAATCGTCGGCATGGCTGCAAATGGGGTAGCCCATATTCTCCACCGCACCGAAACGCCCGTCGCCTTGCAGGGAAGCCCGGAAGATGTCGAAGCCGCCCATAGAGCCGTGGCCCGTGGAGGAGAAATAAAACAGGGTGTCGCCCCGCAGAAACGGATAGGCCTCTTTGAACTCGGTGTTGACGCAGTTGGCACAGGGGGTGGGATTTTCCAACACATCGTTCATATTGACCGGTTCGCCGAATGTGCTTCCCTCACCTACCGCATACCATATATCCAAGTCGCCGTAGCCGCCCTCGCGGTTGGAGGCGAAATACAGACGCTTGCCGTCGGCGCTGATGCAGGGATGAATGAAATCGGCCACCGAATCGTCGCCGATCACCACATCCTCGGGATCGCTCCAAGCCTCCCCGTCGAAGGTGGAGGTGCGGATGATGCAGCGGTTGCGCTTTTTCTTCTCGTTGCCGCAATAGGTGTAGTACATCGTGTTGCCGTCGTTGCAGAAAGAGGCGTCGCTCTCGTTGGCGGCGGTACTGGTCTTGCCGTTGGCGTCCAGAAGTTCCGGCTCGCTCCAACCGCCTTTGGCGTCTTGTTTGGCCACGAAAATATCGGAGAACCGTTGTCCCGTCCAGGCATCGTTTTTCTTGCCGCTCACGCCCTCGCGGGTGGACGAGAAAGCCACGATGTCGCCCTCGGCGTTATAGTAGCGGGGATTCCAATCGCCCGCGTTGGTGTTGAGCTTGCGCACGTTCTCCACCTGATAGCGGGAGGCCTGTGCGGAGGCCTGCGCTCCCCAGCGGGCGGCACAAAGCCCCTGCTGCCCCGCGCTGTCGTCGGGAATATAGTCGAGATAGGTCTGGAAATTTTCGGCGGCGGCATCGAAATTGCCCTCTCCGAGCTGCAAATTCGCCAAACCGAAGTATACCTTGGGTTCGGCTTTGTAGTAGCCCGCGCGTATGCAACGCTGATACTGACGCGCAGCCTGCTTGAGCTGTCCGCTGCACCGATACGATTCGGCGATTTGAAAAAGAAGACGGTTCTTTTGGTCGGGGTCGGCGTTGGCCTTCCGTCCCAGCTTGGCGAAGGCCTTTTGATATTGGGTCACCGCCTCGTTATACATATGGTATTTGTAGGCCGTGTCCGCCTTTTTGATTTGCCGGGTCTGCGCCTGCATGTATCCTGTGCCCGAAAGCAGCAGGACGCTCAAAAGCACCCAAACCCGAAATTTATGCGTGTCTACATCCATACCCCTTCTGATTTGACCGACCTTGCGAATATACGATTTTTTTTGCGGAGAACAAAGTGGGCCGTCCTGTTCAGGACGGCCCACTTCTTCAAAACCCTTTCATCTACAATCTTCTACCCTATTATTTCGTCTTGGCAAGTTCCTTGTTTTCCTTGCGTTCCTTGTTGCGGAGCAAGGCGTAGGCGACGGGCGAAGCCACGAAGATAGACGAATAGGTACCCACAAGCACACCGCAGAGGATGCAGAACACGAAGCCCCGGATCACCTCACCGCCGAAGATGAAGATCATCAACAAGGTGACGATGGTGGTGCCGGAGGTGTTGATCGTACGCGGCAAGGTGCTGTTGATGGCCGTATTCATATTGTCGCGGATAGAGCGTTTGGGATAGAGGCCCATGTTCTCGCGGATACGGTCGAAGATAACCACGGTGTCGTTGATAGAGTAACCGATGATAGTCAGGATGGCCGCGATAAAGGCCTGGTCGACATCGAGGGAGAACGGCAGCACCCCGTAGAACAACGAGAACAGACCGATGGAAATCAAGGCGTCGTGCATCAAGGTCACCAGACCGCCGATACCGAACTGCCAACGTTTGAAGCGGATGGCGATATAGATGAAGATGAACACCAAGGCGATGGCCACGGCGATGAAGGCCGAACGGGTGATGTCGATAGCCACGGCAGCGCCCACCACTTCCGAACTGATCTGACCGATAGACTTGTCTTCGGTAAAAATCTTTTCTTCCACCGGTTGCACGAAATAGCCCTTGCAACCCTCGTACAGACGATGTTCTACATCCTCGTCCACCTCGCTGCCCGTTTCTTCGATACGGTATTTGGTGGTCACCTTCACCTGGTTGGAAGGACCGAAGGTCTTTACTTCGGGAGCGTCGCCGTCGAAAGCGTCGGTGAGGGTGGCACGCAAATCATTCGCGCTCACCACTTGGTCGAAGCGGACCACATAGGTGCGGCCGCCGGTAAAGTCGATACCGAGGCTCAATCCTCTCACGCAGAGCGAAACGATGCAGATGAGCAGCACGATGCCCGAAGCGACGAGGGAGTATTTGCCTTTGCCGATAAAGTCGAAGTTGACTTTCGAAAGGAAATTCTCGGAAATTTTGTGGCTGAACGTGATGTTGCGGTCTTTGTTCAACCAACGGCTGAACACCAGACGGGTGATGAAGATAGAGGTGAACAGGGAGGTGAGGATACCGATGCAGAGCGTGGTGGCGAAACCTTTCACCGAACCCGTACCTACATAAAGCAGGATGATACCCGTGATCAAGGTGGTTACCTGACCGTCGATAATGGCCGAATAGGCATTCTTGTAACCGTCGTTGATGGCCATGCGGAGCGATTTACCCGTACGGAGCTCTTCCTTGACACGTTCGTAGATGATGACGTTGGCGTCCACGGCCATACCCAAGGTGAGCACGATACCGGCGATACCCGAAAGGGTAAGCACGGCGCCGATGGAGGTGAGTATGCCGAAGATGAAGAACATATTGACCAACAAGGCGAGATTGGCCACCCAACCGGCCCTGTTGTAGAATACATACATATAGACAAGCACGAGCACGAAAGCCAAAAGGAACGAAATCATGCTGTGGTTGATGGATTCCTGACCGAGCGAAGGCCCTACCACGGCTTCCTGCACGATGTTGGCGGGAGCGGGCAGCTTACCGGCTTTGAGCACGTTGGCCAAGTCCTGACCCTCTTCTACGGTAAAGCCGCCGGTAATGGACGAACGGCCTCCGGGAATCTCGCCGTTGACCGTAGGCCACGAATAGGCCACGTTATCCAACACAATCGCAATCGAACGGCCGATGTTGTGACCGGTGAGGTTCTTCCACACGCGGGCGCCCTCGGTGTTCATGCTCATGCTGATTTCCACGCCGCCGTTCTGACCGTAGTCCTGACGCGCATCGGTGATGACATCGCCACCGAGGGGCGCCCGACCGTCACGGGTGCTCACTTTCAAGGCTATGAGCGAATAGATGTCGGTATTGTTCTGAATGGGTTTTACCGACCAGACGAACTTGACGTTGCGGGGGAATTTGGCCGAAGCCTGCTCGAGCATACGGTCCACCTTTTCCATATCCTTGGCGCGGGCATAGCCCACCACCGGACCCTGACGCTGTTCATCGCCCTGGAAGAGCGTGGGCATCAATACCGCGAAAAGGGGATTCTGCGCCTGCCATTGCGCGGCATCGAAACTTTCTTCGGCGGTGTTTCCATTGTTCAACTGCGCCAGAAGTTCGTCTTCGGCCTGCGTGGCGGAATCTTTTTCGGCTTCCTGTTCGGCTACCGCCGTTTCGGTCTCAGCCTCGTTCTGCAATTTCTGCACCGATACCAGATAGGTGTTGGCTTCTTGCAGATAGGGAGCCAGTTCCGAAAATTCGTAGGTTTCCCAAAATTCGAGCTGGGCGGTTCCTTGCAGAAGCTTGCGCACACGGGCGGGGTCCTTTACACCGGGCAATTCCACCAGGATACGGTCGGTCTGCGCCAGTTTCTGAATATTGGGCTGCGCCACACCGAACTTGTCGATACGGGTGCGGAGAATCTGATAGGTGCGGTCGAAAGCGCCCGCAGCTTCCTTGCGTACGGCGGCAAGCACCTCCTCGTTGGTGGAGGTGGCGCTCACGTCCTTCATCTCGAAGCTGAAAATGGCGGCCATCTGCGCGTTGGGGTCCTTTTCGTTCCACACACGGCCGAACACATCCACAAAGTTGGTGTTGGGCTCGGTACGGTTCACAATCACCGCTTCTTCCATCACGCTGTTGAAGAAAGGATCCTCGCTGAAACCCGAAAGGGCGCGTACCACGTCGGCGGTCGAAACCTCCATCAACACGTTCATACCGCCGCGCAAGTCCAGACCGAGGTTCAGCTCGCGCGCCTTGCACTCTTTATAGGTGTATTTGCGGATGAGGATGTTGTACACTACCTCGTTGCCCACCGAATCGAGAAAATACTGATGTTTGCGGTTGAAGATCGAATCGTAGAGAAAACGTTCGACCACTTCGTTGCCCTGCGCCAGAGCCTGCGCCTCCACCGCCGTATTCTGCGCGGCGAAAGCATCGGCTTTCTTGTCCACTTTCCTCGCGAAGAACGTGAAAGAGAGCTGAAACAAGCAAATAATGGCCAAGGTTATCGCAAAAAACCTGATAACACCCTTGTTCTGCATAACTATATACTGTTTATTTTGTTAAAAATCGTGCAAAAAAGCCTGCAAAGATACGATAATTTTCATAATGCCCGGCGGTCGGTCATTTCGCCGCGCAGGGGACGGGCCAGCATCTTGCAGCTTTGGGCATAGGGAAGGCCCTTGCCCAACACATACATCATCTTGGCCACCGCCGCCTCGGTGGTCATATCGCGTCCGTCGGCCACACCGCAATCCTGCAAAAGCCTGCTGGCGGCATACTTGCCCATCTCCACCGCGCCCTCGGCACACTGGGTCACATTGAGCACGGGGATACGGAGTTTTTTCATGAGCCTGAGCCACTGTTCGAATTCGGGGCACGAGGGCGCGTTGCCCGAGCCGTAGGTTTCGAGCACCACCCCGCGGAAACGCGAGAAGAACGCGGATTCGAGGCAGAAAGGACAGCCGGGATAGAGTTTGAATATAAATATACGGTGTTCGAGTTCGGATTGCAGCCTGAACCCGTCCCGGACGGCGCGGGTATGGATGCGGTTCAGCTTGTCCGACCACTTCACATGCACGCCCGCTTTGGCGAGGGCGGGGAAATTGGCGCTCCGGAAAGCCGTGAAACTCTCCGCGCTGTATTTGGTGATGCGGTTGCCCCGGTACAGACTGTCGCCGAAGCACACGCACACCTCCCGTACCTTGGCCTTGCCCTGTGCGTCGACCGCGGCGGCCATTTCTATCGAATTGACCAGATTGGCCTTTCCGTCGCTGCGGAGCACACCCACAGGAAGTTGCGATCCGGTAAGGATGACGGGTTTATCGAGATTCTCGAGCATGAAGCTGAGCGCGGAAGCGGTGAAAGCCATCGTATCGGTGCCGTGGAGCACCACAAAGCCGTTGTAACGGTTGTAGTTGTCGCGAATCACATTGCCTATCGCGTTCCAACCCTCGGGCCCCATATCCGAAGAATCGATAAGGTGCGGAAAACTATAGGCCGAAATATCCACATCGAGGTTGTCCAGATCGGGAATGGCCTCCTTGAGCCTTTCGAACTTAAAGGGAGAAAGCGCGCCCGTTTGCGGATCTTGTATCATGCCGATGGTTCCGCCCGTATAAACGAGCAGTATCTTGGATTTTTTCTCCATTTTTTTCGCCATAGGGTATACGGATTAGGATTTCAAAGGTAGCAAAAGAAAAACATTTTTCGTAGTTTTGCGAGTTTGAGAGGCCGAACAGACCCAAAACGCAAATTATAAATAATTAAAAATATAAACATCATGGAATTACCTTTCGCAGAATCTTGGAAAATCAAGATGGTGGAGC
>CAZEOJ010000054.1:0-9304 GCA_964513825.1 uncultured Bacteroidaceae bacterium | reverse complement strand
ATAGCGTGCCAAGTCGAGGAAATAGGTAAAGTTCTGTTCGCGCGAGGCGGCCAACAGCAAGGTATCGGTTTCTTCCCAACGCATTCCCGTAGAGGCGTTTACACAGCTCACCGAGAATACAAGCAGATGAAATCCGTAATCGTCTGATATAAAACCTTGATAATAAGTTTGAAGCGGGTAAACGCTGTCGCGCAGAGGAACCACCTGCAGACGCGGATAGGCATCGGGGCGCACCCCCACCGAAAAACGCAGGCTGTCACTACTTATGCCGTTCTGCGCAATAGGAAGCAAGGTATAGTGAAAGTTCTCGAAAGCCTGCTTGCCGAAGCCGAAGAGAGGCTTCCGCGAACCGTCCGCCGCAAGTTCCGAAACGGCCTGTGTCTTATCCTCATAGAACATCACCTGCAACTGACGGGTATGGTCCATTTTGAGCTCCCATTCGATGCGGGTTCCGTAAGGCACGTCCAGATCGAGCGTATGTGTCACGGCCTCCGGTTTGAGCCCCGTATAGGAGGGATAGCGCAACAAGGCGCGCATGGACGAAAGCAGAGGCTTGTAGTCCACCTGCAAGCGATAATTTTCGCTTCTGTATCGGCCTGTCTGCAAAACAAATTCCACATTCTGCCGCACTTTCCTGAAAGTATGGGTAAAATGATTGGCGTCCTGCCGCTGTAAAAGCATTTTCCGCTCGCCCTCCACCAAATATATCTCGGCAGGGAGCCGGCTCCCCTCCACTTCCACATGCAGGATAAAATCTTCTTCATAAGGCACTTGCAGGCAAGAATCGGTGATATGAACCGTGAAGGGAAACATAGGCGCGAACTCCTCGTTGTAGCGCACCACCTGCACGGTCGATTTCACCACGGCGGGACGGAACAGCGCCACCGCCGCAAACACGACGCAGAGCAGCGCAAAAGCATAGAGATACGGCAGAACGGGACGCAGACGCACCGCCTTCTCGAACCTGTACGCCACAAATCCCTGGCTGATTTGCTCGATAGCGGCTTGCAACAGCGAGGATGAACCCTCGTCCGAAGCTTTCAGTTCCAAAACGTTATACAACCTGTCGCCCAATTCGGGAAAACGCTCGGCCAGGTAATGCGCCGCCTGCATCCGGCTCATGCGCCTCACCACGCCCCGGCTCTGCAACCAGGGCCACAACACGAAGATTCCCGCCACCGCGAGCAGAACCCCCGCCGCCGTATAGAACAGCACGGCCCGCACCTTTCCCGGACTGAAAGTGAGCGACTGCACCACACCGAGAAGCAGCGCCAACATCAGGAACAGAGCCAAGAACGCAAGCAACCCCTTGAACGCCTTGTTCTGATAGTAGCGTCTGAGGAATACATCCAGTCGGGTCGTATAGTCTTTAAATCCGTCCATCGGGAAAATCTCCAATCTCACAAATTTACATCAAATTTAAAGGCGTGGCTCCAAACTTTATCAACACGCTTGTTTTATTGAATATAAATTAATTTAAATATAAAGAAAACTCAATAGTAACCCACAATAAGCCTGTGCATAATGTTGATATTTTTCCGAGCCGTTTTTTATCAACTCGCTTCAACAGGTAAGTAAAGGTTTATCCACGGGTTCATCAACTCACAACGGTATGGATATAAGGATACAAAGCCTTTTTTTCAACAAAACGGAGGTCATTTTTCAACAGGGTTTATCAACAGCGGAGATTTTAACATCCGTTAACTTAAAATTCCTTAAAACGGCGGGAAAAAATGTTAAGAAATGTTAATTTCTTTCCGCGTTTCCGGCTGTCCACAAAAACGGCAGGATTTATCAACATCTTTCAACAACTTTCCAACAATTTTTTCCACAAATTGTTAAATTTGCTGTCTATTAAAGGAAACTTAGAGAGATATGGCAGACCTTACGATAGGAATAGGAAACGACCACGCCGGCTTTCCGCTCAAGAAACATCTTGTCCGCTACCTTGCCCAAAAAGGCTATCAGGTAAAGGACTACGGCACCGACAGCGAAGAGAGCGTCGACTATACCGACTACGCCCACCCGCTGGCCGAGGACATATCGTCGGGCAAGCTCGGAAGAGGCATCCTCATCTGCGGCTCGGGCAACGGCATCTCCATGACCGCCAACAAGCACCCGCACGTGCGCTGCGCCCTCTGCTGGACCGAGGAGATATGCCGTCTGGCGCGGCAGCACAACAACGCCAACATCCTTTCGCTCCCCGGGCGCTTCGTTTCCGAGAAAGAAGCCGAAAAAATCGTCGACGCCTTTCTCTCCACCGACTTCGAGGGCGGCCGTCATCAGAAGAGAATCGACAAAATCGACTTATAAACACGCGCCATGTCCGACTTGTACAAACAGGCTTTTCTGAGAGGTTTTTCCGACAACCCCAACCAAAAGGAGGATTTTTCCCTTTTTGAGTCGATGGGCGAATTTTTTGAAAGGAACGTGTCGGACGCCAAGAACTTCTTTGCCCGTTTCCAGACCGTGCGCGACCGGGTGGCCTATTATAAAAGCAAGGTGATGGCCGACCTGGCCAATCATCTCATCGACTTCGAGTCGCGGCTCGGCGCGCAGGGAGGCAAGGTCATCTACGCCGAAGACGCCGCCCACGCCCTGGCCGAGATAGAAAAACTCATTTCCTCCACCGACAGCCTCTTTCTCTCCCAATCCGAACTTCTGCACGAGATAGGGCTGAAAGCGTTTCTGAAAGGCCGCAAACAGACGTTTTTCCTGTCAGACCTGCAAAGCCTCCCCTATCCCCTTCTGCCCGAACCCTCCGACAAGATTCTGTCGGAACTGATACAGGCCTATACCTTGGAGGATTACAAGCCCTCCAAAGAGGATGTGATGTTTCTCTACAAGAAGCATCTCATCAACCGGCTCTATTCGAATTCCACGGTGATCACGAGCGCCGACTTCCTCATCTCCGATATGGGAGCGGCGGTGATTTCCGACCAAGGCGGCCTCAACACGCTCTACACCTCCTTCTGCCGCAAACACATCGTGGTGGCGGGCATCGACAGGATCATCCCCTCGCTTTCCGAAGCCGACTACTTCACCTCCATGCGCGCGGCCTGTTCGATGGGACGCAACCATGCGTGGAACGAAATGATTGTGAGCGGGCCGCGCGCGGGCGAGGAAATCGACGGCCCGGAAGAATTCTATGTGATCTTGATCGACAACGGCCGCACCGAGCTTTTGAGCCAGGTGCACCAGAGGAGCGTGTTCAACTGCATCCATTGCCAGGCCTGCCAGGCGCTCTGCCCTGTTTTCAAGTTCACCAACCGTCTCGACGGCCTGTCGGTGAAAGGCCCCCTCAACTGCATCAAGGACCCCATCTGCAAAGGTTTCGAAGACAATGCCTATCTGGCTTTCGCCTGCACCCTCTGCGGAAAGTGCAACGAAGTGTGCCCCGCCAAGATAGATCTGCAGGAACTCATCCTCTACAACCGCAAGGAAGCGGTGGAGAGGGAGATGTATTTCTCGATAGAGCGCAAGCAGATGAAGCTGCTCAAGAAGATGCTCCTGAGACAGAAATCCTTGGATTCGGGCTTCAACCGCCTTTCCATTAAGATGAAATTCAAGAAGATGTACGGCACGCAGAAAGAATTTCCCGATTTCGGAAAAAAGGGATTCCGTCTGCAGTGGCAGGAAAATATGAAAAACAACAAAGCATAGAATCATGAAGATAGAAGAAGTACAGAGCCGCATCGCGGAATTGCTCAGACAGGACGTGCCTTTCACCCAAAAGGAAATGTGCGCCAAGATGCTTTCGTTCATCGACCTCACCACGCTCGACGGCATGGACACGAAAAAGAAGGTGGCCGACCTCTGCCAAAAGGCCAAGGACTACCGCACCGCCGCCGTGTGCGTCTATCCTTTCTACGCCGCGCAGGTCAAGGAAGCCTTGCAGGGAAGCGGCATACAGACCGCCTGTGTGGCAGGCGGCTTTCCCGCCTCGCAGCTGCCTCTGCGCACCAAACTGTTCGAGGTGGAGCAGACCCTGGCCGACGGCGCGGACGAAATCGATATGGTGATTTCGCAGGGTGCGTTTTTAGAGGGTGATTACAAGCGGGTTGGCGATGAGGTGAGGGCTATCAAGGACCTTTGCGGCCCGCGCCGTCTGAAAGTGATTTTGGAGACGGGCAACCTCGGCACACCCGACAATATCGACAAAGCCTCGTGCATATCCATCGACAACGGCGCCGACTTCATCAAGACCTCCACGGGAAAGACTGCGGTTTCGGCCACGTTGGAAGCGTTTTATGTGATGCTCGATGTGGTGAAGCGCTACGCCGCGCAAGGCCGTATCGTGAGCGTGAAGCCCGCCGGCGGCATCTCCACCGTCGAGGAGGCCGTTCCCTACTTCAAGCTCGTCTATCTGATGCTGGGCGAAGAATGGCTCTCCCCCACCCGTTTCCGCATCGGCGCCAGCCGCCTGGCCGACTCCCTCCGCACAGCAAGCCTGTAAGAGAGAATTCGGAGGGTATTAAAAAAGGCCGCGAGGAAATCCCCCGCGGCCTTTTTTTTATAGAGTTAAACCGCTTACTTCACTTCCACCAGGCAGACGCGCGACACACCCCAGAAAGCCTTGGCGTTCTTGATGACGATCTTTACGTTCTTGGGGTCTTTGGCATCGAATTCGTAGCTCTTGGCCGGGTGTTGGCTCAAAATGGTCACCTTGCCCGACTTGGTCTCGATAACCGAAAGCTCGCTCATATCGTTCACCTTGGTAAAGTCTTTGGGGTTGACGGCATCGGGGTTGAGCGCCTTTTTCGCCGAAAGTCCTTTCGATTTGATGGTCTTGCCGTCGGCCACCAGGTAATATACCGCGTTGCTGTTGCTCAGCTGTGCGGTGAGCGCGCTTATCTGACCGTCCTTTTCTTCGAGCTGCGCCAGGAAAGCGGCGTTTCCGGCCTGCAACGAATCGTTCACGGCCTGCAGGGCGGCGTAGGCGTCTTTAAGCAGCGCAAGTTCTTCCTGCAAGCTTTCCACGCGGGCTTCGCTTTCGCTCAATTTGTTCTTGAGGTCGTTGATTTGCTTTTCGTAGGCCTTGTTGAGTTCGTTCAGACGGGCGGTTTCTTTGGTCAGCTCGTCGATTCTCTGCTGGTCCTGCGGGTTGCTCACCACTTTCACGGCGGGAGACTCGCGTTTGGGAGCGGGCGTGGGAGCCAGCATAGGCGCACCTTCCTTGAGTTCGGCCACCTCTGCCTTGAGTTTCTTGTTGGTGCTGCGCAAAGACACCAGCTGACGGCGCAGTTTCTCCATTTCCTGCAGTTTCTGACGGTTCGACTCCATCAGTTTGCCTATCTGCACGATGTCGGTGATGATGCGTTGCTGAATGTCGGCGTTGTCTTCGGCATCCTGCGAGGCATCGTTGATCATCTTCTCGCGCAGTTTTATTTCGTTCAGGTTGGCTTCGATTTCCGCATAAGCGTTCATGAACTGGATTTGAACGGAATCCGATTTAACGATATCGTCCTGCAGTTTCGCGTTTTCCTCTTCCAATTTCTTCATGCGGGGGGTCTTGCACGAAGTGAGCGAGAGCATGAATCCCGCCGCCAGGGCGAAAGTCAGTAAAATGCCGATTCTTTTCATTATTGGGTATGTTTTATATTTCAAGCTGGCAAATTTACAAAAAAATTATTATTCAGCGGTTCCGAGGATGGTGACGCTGCCGCTCTGCGTGTGGCGCTTGCCGTAGACGTCCTTGTAGGACACCATGTAGAAGTAGGGGCCGTCGGGCAGAAGCCGTCCCTTGCCGTGCATCGTGCCGTTCCATTCAAAGGCGTCCGCGGAGGGGACTTTCTGTTTCAGCACGGGCTGACCCCAGCGGTCGACCACCTCCACAACCACATCCCTGCAACTCTCCAGTTGTTTGAACCGCCACACGTCGTTCACGCCGTCGCCGTTGGGCGTGAACACGTTGGGGATATCGAGCTTGGGCGTGCAGTCGTCCTCGGTGATGTTTATCTCTTTCACATTGCGACAGTTGAGCGTGTCTATCAGCGAGATATTGAACGTGCCCTCCTCCTTGAACGTGCGGGTGGGGAGCGTGGACAGCACGGAGTCGAAGTCATTGTAATAGTCCTCCTCGTCCAAGGGTGTGCCCATACGCCACTCGTAGCGGGTGGAGGCGCAGGGCACGGAGGCGTCGAGGGTCACGGAGAGTTTGGGGCAGAAGCCCGTGTCGGCGGGGAGGGTGATGATTGTCATCGCGGGGTCGGACCACAGCACATGCACGGTGTCGGTCGCCGTGTCGTAGCCGCAGGACGCCGCGACCTCTTTCACGAAGAACTGCAACACATAGTCTCCTGAGTCGGTGAAGGTGCGGGAAGAGCCTTTTTCGCCGTCCGTCCATGCGAAAGTGTAGGCGGGAAAATGGACAAGGGGTGACAGGCTGTCCAGTTCCACAGGTTCATTAAGGCAGATGATTGTGTCGTGATAAGGAAGCGTGAAGACGGGTTTGACGATGTCCGTCACGCGCAGGGTGTCGAAGTAGGAGACGCCGCAGAGCTTATGCTCGAGGCGGAGTTGGAAAAGCCGCGGCTCGCGGGTGTCGGTGCCCACCCCGAAGCCGTCCAAGCCCCTCATGCCCTGAATGGTGAAGCGTGCGGTATCGTGCCCGTAGGGCATCTCGATGCTGTCTTTGTCGAGCCAGAAACAGCGGTAGTTCTCCTCCGTGTCGGGCAACTGCAAACTCAGGTCTTGATGCGCGCAGAGGAAGGTATCGCGGGGAAAGAAGGTATTGTGTTCGGGAAGCCGGTGCAGGTAGATATGCACGGTGTCGTAGCGGTTACAGGCCGCGTCCGTGCAGGGAACGAAACATTGGCAGCTGTCCTGCCAGAGCGAGTCGGCGGCCACTCGCGTCACCACCCGCCCCGCATAGAGATAGGGACTTACGCTGTCCATCCTGCCGAACAGGTAGGCGAAGGCCGAGTCCTTGCCCACGACGGAATCATGGCCGAGAATGTCTTTTGTGCCGTCGAACCATGCGTATTCCACATAGTCTAATTCCCGGTTCCACGGCCCGAGGTTGAAGGTCTGTATGGTGTCGTCGGGCGACGGCAGCGGTGCGTCAGGCGGCAGGCAGACATCCACCACCCCGCCCAAGTTCGAATAAGGGTACTGCGGAAAGAACACCCACACGCTGTCCGTTTCTATCTCGGCATCAGGCTTGATGCCCCAGTATATATGATGCCCCGTTCCCACACCCATTACCGCACCCGTCGGAGTGAGGTAGCCATTCGAGACATGGATGGCGTTTCTATATAGGTCTTTGAAATATATATTTATTGCAGAATCGTTTATCGTTCTTGATTTTTCTCTGCACGGATATATAACCCAAATATACCTGGTAAATTCAAGGTCGGCAACATCGGCATATTCATCGGGATAGAGGTCTGGGGTCAATTCGGAAAAAAAACGGAGGGTGTCGCCAAGACGCGCGTATATCTGCGAGTATTTCGGCATGGACCAGATATTGTAGACATGCAGCTGTCTTCCTGCGGGCGTTTGCACAAGTAAGGGCTTTTGCACGAGGCCGTCATTCTCTCTATCAAAAAAGTATAAAGAAACGCAGGACAGAAGAACGGTGGTGTCTCCCTCGGCGGACACGGCGGTGACCCGGCAAGAAAAATACATTCCCTCATATCTCGTCCACCACATATCCCTGTACACCACCATACATTGTTCCGTATCGGGAAGAAGCCTCACGAAATAAAGAAGATCATTTGACCACTCATATCTGACGGTCACACCTTCCATGTCCGGAGCGCGCAGGACGACCATATCATCCTTTGAATCAACAACATAATGATATATATCCTTATAAACAATTTCATCAAGCTGAAAAGTGTCGCACTCCCCCGGCCAGTGTATCGCCGAAAGCCTCTGTCCCGTATATAAAACCTTACGCTTGCCGTTGAACTTCACCTGCATCGCATCCGTCCTCTCGCCGGTGTTCCAGCGGTAGATATAATGCCAGTCGTCTTTATCGGCGCTGTCGTACTGCACCGAAAACTGCAAGACATCCTCGAAACCTAACCGCACGGTATCAACTTTGAATATATGAACCGTATCGGCATCTTTTCCCTGTGCGTATGCAATTCCCCCAAAAAAGACAATCCCCGCCCATACAAGAAGGCGGGCGGGGATTGTGAAAAGGTGGACAGAATTCATGTTATTTTACCTGTATTCTCTGATTGAAAATAACTTGGTTGTTCATCATTACTTTCACAATATAAATCCCAGATTTTCCTTTTGTAGAAAGCGTGCCCGTTCCGAGAGCATCCAGATATCCCGTGGAAACCAAGTTGCCGTAAATGTCGTATAAGGCAACCGTAGCGCGTTGCCCGGACGACACTTCTTCATAATCTGCATAGGTCACCCGGACTTCCGATGCATCGCTGTTCTTGACCGTGATTTGATTTCCTTTCCGTACATTCGGAAAGTTCATGGTATAAGTCGTTGAATTGTCAGGTTGTTCCACTTCATAATACTCACATTCGACAATGAGTGTATTGTTTGAAGGATGAGAGGCTCCTGTTACATGCACATTTGCTGTTAACCCATCAGGAAGCTTCATAGCGGAGGATGATCCCCACCTATAAGTCCACTTTGCTTGGTGTGGAACTGTCGTGGGCCACGGTTTATAGGTAATCTCTAACCAATCTCCCTCATGAATACCTTTACCAAAATACACATTGTATTGTTCCATAGAAAATTCCTTAGTTTCGACTGTCTTGGTTTCATCGGTGTTCAGATTCCTTATGACAAATTCCGACTTCCAAGTCACAACGGGGGGCGGGACAACTACCCCAGAGGTCATGATAAGCATAGTGACCATAGTGAGCATAGCCACTAAAATCGTAGATAAAATTTTTTTCATAGTTTTTGTTTTTTGAGTTAATAATAGGTTTATTGTGTCCCAAATTTACAAAAATTTTTGTAAATCACAAAAATAATGAATCATACCTTTAGCTCAGCTGAAGATACTTCGCCTCGGCAGAACGACAACCGAAAACAAGTTTTCAGTTGTCTCCCGCAATCTGTATCGTCTCAGCCCAAGTAAACTTGGTCTTTTCCGATACAAATCGCGGGAGCAACCTGCAAATAAATTTGCAGGTTGCTCTGCTCTCGGCTTATTCGTATTTTTGCCACACTTTAATAAGCGAACCTATGGATTACATCGCAGAAATCAACCGGCTCCGCAAAGAAAAAAACGCCGTTATCCTGGCGCACTACTATCAGATTCCCGAAATTCAGGACCTCGCCGACCATATCGGCGACAGTCTTGCCCTGGCGCGCCGGGCGGCCG
>CAZEOJ010000053.1:0-9334 GCA_964513825.1 uncultured Bacteroidaceae bacterium | reverse complement strand
AAGGCGGCGCGGGAAGCGGGGATGTGGTTCACCCAGGTGTGTTTTTCGAAAAAGGCCTTTTCGCTGAAAATCCAAAGGATGCGGGTGGGAATGTTTTTTTTGAGGCGGGGCGGGGCGGCAAAGCCGTCGGTACAGAGGATAAGGCCGTCGTAGGCACCGTCGTCGCAGACAAAGTCGAACACCTTCTGATAGTCGGTGCCGCCCCGCCCCGCCACACGGATTTCCTTCATCGCCCGTTTGAGGCTCATCGGTTCCCCCTTGATATCGTTGTCGAATTGCACCACATCGATTCTATCGATGCCGTATTTGAAAAAACGGTTCACGATACCGAAAAACTGCCGCAGACTCTCGCTCGGCACCGAACCGCTCACATCCACCGCCACCAACAGACGGGTGGCGAACTGATGACGGCTGCCCATATAGTCGAATCCGTAGCGGCGGCTCGGTCTCATACGGGTCAAGACACGTTTCGACGACAGCACCGAGCCGCGGAAGCCGTTGAGAATCTTGCTGCAATCTATCTTGGCCTGCGTGGAAGCCAAAATCAACTCCCGCATCCGGCCTTTGAGACTTCCCCAACTCTGACTCTGTTCGGCCACCTCAATCAAACGGTCTATCGTTTCCTGCATCATCGCATCCTCGCCCCAAAGATCGGCCGCCCGTGCGGCCTGCTGCCGCATCCGCTCCGCCTGCGGACTGTTCTGTTCCGCCTGTTTTTCTTTCCGGTCGGGGGTGTTCCGCTCGCGCTCGTCCTCGATTTCGGAATTTTCGGAGGGGCTGTCGCCGCTGCCGCCATGCTCGTCGTTGAAGCCCGACAAGGCCTCGCTCAAAGGCAGCAGGCAACGGTAATATTCTTCAAAGGCCGCCGCATAGCCGGGAAAGGCCGTCCCCACAAAGTCATCCTTGCAAAACAACTTCACCTTGGGCGTATAGGCGTCTTGCAGCACCAAGTCGCTCGCCCAATAGCAGACATCCTTGCGCGTGGGTTTGGGTTGACGTTGATAGGGATGCTTGAGCAGGATGCGGATCATCTCCATGCGCAGGAACTCTTCCAGACCGGCGCGGTCCAGCGTCGCCACCACGGAGGGGTTGTATTCGACACGCCCTTTGCCGCTGCGCAATACCGTCGTCACCACACTTTCCTTGGGCGACACCTCCACCAGACGGTGGCTGCAATAGACGGCAAAGAGCAGGGGTTCGGTCAGGAACCATTCTTCGGCTATGTCTTGAAAACGCTCTTTCATGCGGGTATGGAAAGGAAGGGGCTACGCGGCTTTAAAGGTTGATGATGAATTGACTGATAAGCGCGTAGAGGTCGGGGCACTGTTGCAGGATAAGCAGGTTGGCGTGCGGATACTGCGCGCTCTCGAACAGATTGCAGAACTGCGCCAACGCCTCGCGGTAGCCTTTCTCCTGCAACCATGTGCCATAGGCAAGCAGGTTGGCACTGCGTGCCGGCGAAAAATCCTTTTCGCTCATCGGTTCCAAAAAGCGGAACAGACTCTCGTTGAGAAACGCCAGTTCGGCCACGCGATAGTGCGAGGCCTGTTCTTTCACCGCCTCGAAGCCGTCCAGCACCTCCTGCGCGCTCAATACGCGGTTTTCCGAAAAACTCTCGAAAAGACGGGCGGCGGCCTTCACGCCCACGATGCCGGCCACGATTTTCCGCGTGGTGTCGTCGGCGCGCGTGGTACGTTGCAGA
Organism: uncultured Bacteroidaceae bacterium; assembly: GCA_964513825.1. GTDB lineage: Bacteria > Bacteroidota > Bacteroidia > Bacteroidales > P3 > Pullibacteroides. The sequence goes on along the minus strand of CAZEOJ010000053.1, from coordinate 7,632 downwards.
ATGTCGGAGACTCTCTCCCACGCGCGCCGGTCCGGCAGTTTCTCCAAACCCGAGTCGCCCATGCGCAGCATCTCGCCGTCCAAAAAATCGGGATGACGGTCTATGAAGCTCACCACACGGTTGTCGAGCCCCTTGCCCTGCGCCCACGCCACCCATTCGTCCACGGAGGGCGTGAAGTAATAGACATTGAAACGCGACACCAAAGCCGGGTCGAGGTCGGTGAGCTGATATTCATCCCCCTCGTTCACCGCCGAGATGATACGGCTCCCCTCGGGCAGCGACCGCCCCGCCAGCTTGCGGTTCAACGCCAGATCCATGATTGTTTGCAGGATTTCGGGACGGGCCCGGTTCAATTCGTCCAGAAACAGCACGATAGGCTCCTTGTCGAGCGGAAACCAATAGGGCGGCATAAACTCGGTCTTGCCCGTTTCCCCGTTCTTGTGCGGAATGCCGATGAGGTCGCCCGGGTCGCTCATCTGTCCCAAAAACAGACTCACCACCTTTTGCCCCTTGCTCTGGAAATAATCGCTCAGTATCTGCGATTTCCCGATTCCGTGCCGCCCCACCAGCATGATGTTCTGCGAGGCAGGCACCGCTTCCAGCAAGGCGTATAACTCTTTTGTATGGATGCAGACGGCCATGATTGTGTAAAATTTTCAGGCCGCAAAAGTAATTCTTCCCCGGGACGCACGAAAAAAAACGCGGCGAAATTTTAAATTTGCAACGGTGGAAAGAAAGAATACCTTACGCATGAAGAAAATTCCCGGAACCTTTACCATTGTCTGCTATATCGTGTTGGCGGCGGCCCTGCTCACGTGGGTGATACCCGGCGGGGAGTATCTGCGCGAGGTGCAGGTGTACGAGGGCGTGGCACGCGAAGTGGCGGTGGAAGGCTCGTTTCATTATGTGGAGCCGGAACCGCAGACCTATTCGGTGTTTTTCTCTCTCTTCGAGGGCTTTGTGGACAAGGCCGACATCATTGTCTTTGTGCTTATGGTGGGCGGGGCGTTTTGGATTCTCAACAGCACCAAGGCCATCGATGCGGGCGTGTATGCGTTTGTGCGCTTCACCCGTCGTTGCAGGGAGAAGAAAGCCTTGCGGAAAGTGGATGTGGATGCCCTTGTGTTGATGCTCATTATGTTGATGTTCAGTCTTTTCGGGGCTGTGTTCGGGATGAGCGAGGAAACGATCGCCTTTATCATCATCTTTGTCCCTATGGCCGTTTCCATGGGCTACGATTCGCTTACGGGCGTGGCCGTGTCCTATCTGGCGGCACACGTGGGCTTTGCGGGCGCCATGCTCAATCCTTTCACGATCGGCATCGCGCAGGGCATTGCGGGCGTGCCTCTCTTCTCAGGGCTCGAATATCGGTTTTTCTGTTGGGTGATTCTTACCGCTATCGCCATGACCTTTGTGCTTTGGTATGCCAAGAAAGTAAAGAAGAATCCCGAAATATCGCCCGTCTATAAGTTGGATGCCTATTGGCGGGAACGGGCGGCTTCGGTATCGGCCCCCCCCGCGGAGGCCGCTTCCACAGAGGCCGCTTCCACGGAGGCCACCTCTGTCGCCACAAAGAAAACCCCCACGGGAACCTACGTAGTCTTCGCTTGCCTCGCCCTCGCCCAAATCGTCTTCGCCGTCCTCTATCCCTCTACCCAGATTACGGTCGGCGACGGAAGCCTGCGCCTCCCGCTGCTTCCTATCCTCGCCGCCCTCTACACCCTGTCGGGATTTTGGGCGGCCAAACGCTCGCTTTCGGCCTTCAACCTGCATATCCTGCTCTTTACCATTCTCTATTTAGTGACGGGAGTGCTGGGCTACGGCTGGTATATCATGGAGATTTCCGCGCTCTTTTTGGTCATGGGCATCTGTTCGGGCCTGGCCGCGGGCAAAGGTTTGGACAAGGTGATGCAGCTGTTTTTGGAGGGCGTGAAGGATATATTGGCGCCCGCTATGGTGATTGGCCTGGCCAGCGGCATCATCTTTATCTTGCAGGAAGGCAAGGTGATAGATACCATTCTCTACGGGGTTTCGAAAACTATGGCACAGACGGGCGAAGTAGGCTCGGTAGGGGTGATGTATGTCTTTCAGACCCTGCTTAATCTGGTGATGCCGTCGGGAAGCGCTAAGGCCGCGCTCACGATGCCGATCATGGGACAGTTCGCCGATCTGATTCACCTTTCGCGACAGACCGCCGTGCTGGCCTTTCAGTTCGGGGACGGGTTCACCAATATGATTACACCCACCTCGGGTGTGCTGCTGGGCGTGCTGGGCGTGGCGAAAATCCCCTATACCCTGTGGTTCAAGTGGATTTGGAAGTTTATTTTGTTTTTGATTGTCGTGGGCTTCCTGCTGATGTTGCCCACGTTGTTCTATTCGTTTAACGGATTTTAAAAAATTGCGACATGGAAGTTTATAAATTCGGAGGAGCCTCGGTGAAAGATGCGGCGGCGGTGCGCAATGTGGCCGGAATCTTGCGGAGCGAGATTACCGACACCACCTGCGTGGTGGTATCGGCTATGGGAAAGACCACCAATGCGTTGGAGGCTGTTTTGGAGGCTTTTTATCAAGGTAAGCCCGATGCCGCGCAGACCGTGAAGGCCGTGGTGGAGACCCACCTGCGGATTCTGCACGGCTTGTTTCCCGACCCCGCGCACGAGGCCTACGCCAAGGTCAAGGCGCTCTTTACCGATCTGATGCGCGAGGCCCGCTCGTTGGGCAAGACACCCTACGACGAAGCCTACGACCGCATCGTGTCTTACGGCGAGCGGCTTTCCACCTGCATCATCGCCGAATATCTCAACGATCAGGGCATAGGCACGGCCGAACTCGACGCGCGCAACCTGGTGGTTACCGACGGCCGTTTCCGCGAGGGAAAAGTATTGTGGGAACCCACCGAGGCCCGTATCCGCAAGGCTATGGAGCAAGTGAAGGAAGACGGTCTGCTGGTGGCGCTCACGCAGGGTTTTATCGCAAGGAGCGAGGAGGGCAAGACGGTGACGCTGGGACGCGAGGGCTCCGACTACTCGGCGGCGGTCTTCTCCTATTGCCTGGATGCCGAGAAGATGACGATCTGGAAAGACGTTCCGGGGGTGCTCAACGCCGACCCCAAGTATTTCACCAACACCCGCAAGCTCGATTATATCTCGTATTACGACGCCACCGAATTGGCCTACTACGGGGCGAGCATCATTCACCCCAAAACGATAAAGCCGTTGCAGAACAAGCATATTCCGTTGCATGTGCGCTCGTTTATGGATGTGGCCGCGCCCGGCACCTGGGTGGGGCTCGACGATGTGCCCAATTCCGAAATCCCCTCGTTCATCTGCAAGCCCAAACAGGTGTTGCTGTCTATCTATCCCAAGGATTTTTCGTTTATCGACGAAGGCAATCTTTCTGAAATCTTCGGGATTTTGGTGCGGAACGGCATGAAAGTGAATCTGATGCAGAACTCGGCGCTGAGCTTTTCGGTTTGTCTGGACCAGACGCGGGGCGACCTCGACGCGGTGCTCTCCCAGCTTTCGCCGCGCTACGACTGCCGCTTTAACCAGGAACTGGAACTGGTGACGGTCCGTCATCACACCCAGGAGGTCATCGACAATATCGTGGGAGACCGCGAGGTGCTGCTCGAACAACGGACCCGCCAGGCCGCCCAACTGGTACTGAAAATCTGATGAAAAGAAAGAAGCTGATATACATAGCGGTAACCATGTTCTTCGCCTTGGTGGGGCTGCTTGCCGTGCAGTTCTATTGGGCGAAGCGGATTTCTACCATGAGCCGCGAATTCGTGCACACCAATATGGAGGCGGCCATGCAGGAAGTGGCCGCGCAGACCGAGGGCGGACTTCTGTCGCAGCTGTCTTGGTTCGACCCGCTCCTGGCCGAAACGCAGGTGCGGCAACTGGCCCCGCAGATAGACAAGGCCGTGGACGAAGCCTTGCAGCGTCATCATCTGCGCATCCATGCGGAATGGGGCATTTACAGCACGTATAGTTCCAAACTGATTGCGCAGAAAAGCGGCGACTATGGCGTGCAGCTCTTGCAGAGCCCATACAGCTATCGGATTTTTTCGGATGTGGACGCGCCCTATCCCTTTGTGCTGTTGGCGTATGTGCCCGCCCGCGCGGCCTCGCTGCTGCCGCAGATGTGGTATCTGGCCGCCTCTTCGGTGGTGCTTCTGCTCCTGTTGCTGTATAGTTTTGTCTATACCCTGCTTTCTATCTGGAAACAGAAGAAACTCACCGAGATGAAGAGCGACCTTATCAATCACGTCACCCACGAGATAAAGACCCCCGTCAGCACGATAGCCCTGATATGCGAATCGTTCGACGACCCCGACGTGCACTACGACAAAGAGGGACTGACGGAGGTGCTGGGCATCATCAAGCAGGAAAACAAACGCCTGGAAACGCTCACGCGGCAGATTATCGAGATTTCTAAAATGGAGGAGGGCGCGTATTTTCTCAACAAGACACGCTTTTCGCTGCACAAGGCCATAGAGGAGGCCGTCAACAACACAGGCTTTCAGGTGATGCACAAGGGCGGCCGTATCGTCACGCATTTCGATGCCCCGAACGACGAGATCGAGGGCGACCGCACGCATATCGTGCATATCCTTTCCAATCTGATAGACAATGCCAACAAGTATTGCGACGAAAAGCCGTTGATAGAAATCTCCACGCGGGGAGAGGAGGGGGCTATCTATGTGGATGTGAAAGACAACGGCATCGGAATCGCCAAAGCGAATTTGAAACGTATTTTTGATAAACTCTATCGGGTGCCGACAGGCAACCTTCACAACGTTAAAGGTTTCGGGCTGGGTCTAAGCTATGTAAAATCGATCATGCAACAGCATGGCGGCGAAGTCTGGGTGGAAAGCGAACTCAGGCAGGGTTCCACCTTTCACCTCAAATTCCTGCTGCAATAGGGTGTGTTCCGCATGTACCACGCCGATAACCAAGGAAGAGGAGAGGGCGAAAGGGATAAAGAGGGGGTAGGGGAGGTGTCTGACCACTTTCTTGGCGGAACGGAGGGCTTTTGAGAGAATACTGTTTTTCATGGCTGTCATTTTTAGGGTTTGATGTCTGTATATCGCAACATTTCATTTTTATCGAACTTCGGCACGGAAGAAATCTTGCAAGTAGCAGAAAATAAGTCTCGTAAAAGTTATTAACAGATGTTGATAACTTTTATTTCCTTATAAGACAACAAAAAGAAAGCGGCGCGGAGATTTCGGCTTCGATAAAAACGGTGGTTGTGCGTTATAAGGGAAACTTATTTAAATTTGCAACTATGATTATTGGAGACGGAACACCCACCACCCTCACCTTCCTTTTGGCCGAGGACGACCCGAATCTGGGTACTTTCCTTCGCGCCTATCTCAAAGGCAAAGGTTACGATACCAAACTCTACCGCGACGGCAAATCGGCATTCGAGGCGTTTAAGGAAGGCGGTTTCAGTTTTGTGATTACCGATGTGATGATGCCCGTGAAAGACGGATTCTCGTTGGTGCGCGACATCCGCAAGCTCGACCCCGACATTCCCGTGCTTTTCCTGACTGCCAAGACCTTGGAGGCCGACCGCTTGAAAGGTTTTCAAATGGGCGCGGACGACTACCTCACCAAGCCTTTCAGCATGGAGGAGTTGATTTTCCGTATCCAGGCGATTCTGCGCCGCACCTATGTACCCGTCAAACCCGCCCGCCCCGAGCTCTACGAATTCGGCGGCATCCGTTTCGATGTGGCGGGACAGCGGCTCTCCAACGCCGACGGAAGCGTGTCGGTGATGCTCACCACCCGCGAGGCCGAGTTGCTGGAACTTCTCTGCGAGCACAAGAACGAAGTGGTGGAGCGCAAGGAAGCCTTGGTGCAGGTGTGGAAAGGCGACAACTATTTCAGTGCGAGAAGCATGGATGTCTATATCACCAAACTCCGCAAAGCCTTGGCGCAGGTGGGCGAGGTGACGATTGTGAACGTGCACGGCGTGGGTTTCAAGTTGGTGGAGAAATTATAAAAGCGAGAGTATGAAGCGGATGAGAATCTTGACAAGAAGCCTGTGGGCGGTGGCGGCGGTGATGCTGGCGCTCGCCTCGTGCCGCGAGGAATACCGTCAGTTCCGCACCGAGAACGTGGTGCTGGGGTTCTCGCAAGACACGATCCGTTTCGACACCCTGCTGACGGGGCATACCAGCATCACCAAGCGCCTCATGGTGCGCAACCCCTATAAAGAGGCCGTGCGCATAGACCGCATCTATCTCAAAGGCGGCGAAAATTCCCGTTTCCGCATCAATGTGAGCGGCAACACGGAATTGGAGCAATACGGCGTGGTGATTGGCGGGCGCGACAGTCTTTTCGTATTTGTCAATACGGTGATTGACGTGCGCAATCAGGACAATCCTTTTGAGATTGTGGACGCCATAGGCTTTGAGGTGGAGAACAGCAAGCCGAGGGAGGTGGTGCTGACGGCCTGGGGGCAGGACGCGCGCTATTGGAAGTCGGACCGCGCTACCCGCGTGCCTTTCCACGACCCCGGCATGTTCAATCCCGACGCGGATTCGCTCGGTTTTTCCTATTTCGACTACGACCCGGCGTTGCACCGTTTCGACGAGGACGGAAAACCTATCGTGATTTACGGCTATCTGGCGGTGAAAGAGGGCGAGACCCTGCTTATTCCCGCCGGCACCCGTCTGTATTTCGCCGCGCAGTCGGGCATTTGGGTGCGCAAAGGTGCCCGCTTGCAGATTGCAGGTGCGTTGGGGCAGGAGGTGATGATGACAAGTATCCGTCAGGACGGCGACTATAAGAACACGGCGGGGCAGTGGGGACGTATCTGGCTCGATGCCGAGAGCGGGCCGCACGAGGTGGACTATGCCTGTCTGCGCAACGGCCAGACGGCCTTTTGGCTGGATTCGTGCGCCGCGACACAGGGCGGGCTGGATATCCGCAACACAAGGGTGGAGAATATGTCGTCCTACGGCATATTCAGCAACGGCAACCGTGTCAAGGGCGAGAACCTTTGTTTTGCCGGGGCGCAGGCGAGCCTGTATCTCTACAAGGGCGGGAATTATGAATTTGTGCACTGCACCTTTGCCAACTATGCGTACACAGGAGGCTACGGAGGGTCGCGGGCGTTGGTGCTGAGCGACTACGTCTATACCCCCACCGGCGAGACACAGCGTTTCCCTCTCGAACGCGCCCTTTTCGCCAACAGCAGTTTCACGGGATATTCCGACCAGCAGATTCGCGTGGACTTATCGGGACAGGTGGAGGAATACCCGCAGGTTTCTTTCGACCATTGTCTGGTGGGTTTGAGGCCGGTGCCGGAGGATAATCCTTGGTTCGTTTCCTGCATCTGGAACGAGAATCCGCTTTTCAAAAACGTGGAAGCGTATAATTTTGAGATTGATACGGCGGGCTCGCCCTTGGTGGGCAAGGGCGAGCCCGCCTACCTTGCCGGCACCTGCCGGCAGGACATTCTCGGCAGGGAGCGCCTTGTCCCGCCCACCATAGGCGCTTATGAGTTCGCCAGACTTTCACTATCTTTGCACGGTTTCAAAATAGGTTTATGACACAGATAAGACAACGAACCCTCAAAGCCCCCGTCACCCTTTCCGGGGTGGGCCTGCATACGGGA
>CAZEOJ010000052.1:0-9501 GCA_964513825.1 uncultured Bacteroidaceae bacterium | reverse complement strand
TCCTGCACGCTTTCTTTCCGAATCGCTTTCGTGCGGATTTCCTCGCAGATCTGATCGGCAAACGCGTTGAGCGTGGTGCCGCCCTCGTCACCCTTGAAACGGCTCCATACCGAAATGGTGCCCTCTTCGGCTTCTTTCTGTCCCACGATAAGCAGATAGGGAATGCGCTCGTTGCGGGCGTCGCGGATCTTGCGTCCGATTTTCTCGGCACGGTGATCCACATCCGTCAGGACGCCCCGTTTCTTGAGGTCGGCGGCCACCGTGTCGGCATAGTCGAAGAACTTTTCCGAGATAGGCAGCACGCGCACCTGTTCGGGACACAGCCACGTAGGCAGCTTGCCGGCATACTTCTCCACCAGCCAGGCCAAGGTACGCTCGTAGCAACCGATGCTGGTGCGGTGGATGATATACGGACGGACACTCTCGCCGTTCTGGTCGATATACGTCATATCGTACTGATAGGCCAGCAAAGCATCCCACTGCACGGTAATCATCGTATCCTCCTTACCGTATACGTTCTTGGCGTTGATATCCACCTTGGGGCCGTAGAAAGCCGCCTCGCCGTCGTCTTCCACAAAAGGAATGTCGAGCGAGACAAGGATTTCGCGGATGCTGTCCTGCGTCTTTTCCCAGACTTCCGGTTCCCCGATATACTTCGCCCTGTTGTTCGGATCCCATTTGGAGAGGTGATAGGTCACATCCTCCTGCAAACCGAGCGTGGTGAGGATATATTTGGCCAAAGCGAGGCACTTCTTGAACTCCTCGACCATCTGGTCGGGACGCACAATCAGGTGTCCCTCCGCAATGGTGAACTGACGCACGCGGGTAAGCCCGTGCATCTCGCCCGAATCTTCGTTGCGGAACAAGGTGGACGTTTCGCTGTAGCGGCAAGGCAGATCCCGGTAGGATTTCGGCGTGGCCTTGTACACGTAGTATTGGAAAGGACACGTCATAGGCCGCAGGGCAAACACTTCGCCCTCTTTCTCGGGATTTCCTATCACGAACATGCCGTCGCGGTAGTGGTCCCAATGCCCCGAAATCTTGTAGAGGTCGCTCTTGGCGAAAAACGGCGTCTTGGTGCGGGTGTAGCCCCATTCGTTGTCTTCCAGGTCTTCCACCCAACGCTGCAAGGTCTGGATGATTTTCGCCCCCTTGGGCATCAGCAACGGAAGCCCCTGCCCGATCACGTCCACCGTGGTGAACAATTCCATTTCGCGGCCGAGTTTGTTGTGGTCGCGGTTCTTGATGTCTTCCAGGTGTTGCAGATAGGCATCCAGATCCTCTTTGGTGAAAAAGGCCGTGCCGTGGATACGCGAAAGGCTGTGGTTGTTCTTGTCGCCCCGCCAGTAGGTGTTGGAGGAGGCAAGCAGTTTGAAAGCCTTTATCTGATTGACATACAGCAAGTGCGGGCCCGTGCAGAGGTCGGTGAAATCGTCCTGCGTATAGAGCGTGATGCGTTCGCCTTCGGGAATGGCATCCAGCAACTCCACCTTGTAGGTCTCGCCCATGTCCTGCATCAGTTTCCGCGCCTCGTCGCGCGATACTTCGGTGCGCGTGATGCGGGGATTCTTCTTGATGATCGACTTCATTTCCTTCTCGATCTGCTCAAGCTGTTCCTTGTCGAAAGGAGGACAGTCGAAATCGTAGAAGAAACCTTCGTCGGTGGCGGGACCGATGGTGACCTTGGCCTGCGGATAAAGGTGCTTCACCGCTTCGGCCATGATATGGGCGCAGGTATGACGCAGAATCCTGAGGGCTTCCGGGGTTCCTATCCTGACGAGTTCAAAAGCGGTGTCTTCCGTCACTATCGTCCGCAAATCCACTATCTTGCCGTCTATCTTCGCGGCGCAGAATTCTTTAAGCAACTCTTTGTTGACGGAGATCAAGCCGTCCACAATGGAACACGGAGCGGGCTGTTGCGCCTTTCCGTATTCTCCAAAATCCAAGGTAATCATGACTCCTTTATTTTTATCGTAACTCCCTTTATTCCGCTATCGCGGCCACGCCGGGAAGCGTTTTTCCTTCGAGGTATTCGAGCATGGCGCCGCCGCCGGTGGAAACGTAGGAAAGCGACTTGGCCAGCCCCAGTTTATTGGCCGCGGCCACCGAGTCGCCGCCGCCCACCGCCGTGTAGCCGCCGCGCTCGGTCACTTGCCCGATGCAACGGCCTATCTGCAACGTGCCCTCGCTGAAGTTCGCCATTTCGAACACGCCGAGAGGACCGTTCCAAAGCACACTCTTGGAGGCGTTTATCACCTCGCTGAATTCCTTGATGGTGTCGGGGCCGATGTCCATGCCCATCCAGCCCGAAGAAATGGCGTGCGTGGGCATCACCTTACGGTTGGCCTCGTTGTCGAACTTGTCGGCGCAAAGCGTGTCGGAGGGCAGATACAGTTTTACGTTCTTGCGTTTGAAATCCTCCACAATCTCGCAGGCCGTGGCGAGTTTGTCGTCTTCCACGAGCGAGTCGCCGATACTGCCGCCCATAGCCTTGATGAACGTGTAGGCCATGCCGCCGCCGATAATCAACGAATCCACCTTGTCGGCCAGATTCTTCAACACATCGATTTTGCTCGACACCTTCGCCCCGCCGATCACCGCCGTAAAAGGATGTTCGGCTCCGTGCAGAAGTTTCTCGAGGTTGGTGATTTCGTGCGCCATCAGATAGCCGAAATACTTGTCGTGGGGAAAGAATTTGGCGATGATGGCCGTGGAGGAATGCGCGCGGTGCGCCGCTCCGAAAGCGTCGTTCACATAGGCATCGCCCAACTTGGCCAGGTAGGAGGCAAACGCTTCGTCACCCTTGGTCTCGCCCTTGATGAAACGCAGGTTATCCAACAAAAGGACCTCGCCGGGACGGAGCTCCTGCGCGGCTTTCACGGTTACTTCGGTAAAGGCATCCTGATTGAAATGAACCGGGCAGGAAAGCGTCTTTTTCAGGTAGTCGGCCACCGGAGAAAGGCTGAATTCCGCTTCGAAACCCGTGCCGGCCGGACGTCCGAGATGCGACATCAGAATCACCGCCGCCCCGTCTTTCAACAACTTGTTGATGGTGGGCAGACACTCGCGGATACGGGTGTCGTCGGTAATATGTCTGTCTTTGTCGAGAGGCACGTTGAAATCACAACGCACAAGCACCTTTTTTCCTTGAAAATTCGCGCTTTCTATGGTCTTCATATTCATGGCTGAAAAAATTTTCTTTATATGAGCGAAGATACGAATTATTTGCAATTCTGCGCGATTTGCAAGGCCAAGGCCTTTTCGTCCACGCCGTCGAAATTGCCCGAAGTCATCCACAACAGATTGGCGTTGTTCCAATTCATCTGTCTGAGTTCGCGCACCAATGCCGCACTGTCGGAGAACACCCGCAGGTTCGGGCAGTCGAAAGCCTCGAAGACCATATCTTCCGAAATAGCCTCCAATTTCTTGTGCTCCACCGCTTTCGGATTGAAATACACCATAGGCGCATCGGCCTGGTTCATGCAACCCTTATAGTGCGGAAAGAAAGCCTTGCTCAGACTGCTGAACGTGTGCAATTCCATACAAGCCACCAACTTGCGGTCGGGATATTGTTCCTTTACGGCGGCTATCGTGGCGCTCAGTTTGGAGGGCGAATGCGCGAAATCCTTGAACACGCTCACTTTTTCCGTCTTGTTGTCGGCGATTTTCTCCAAACGGCGGGACGCGCCCTCGAAACTCGCTATGGCGCGCAGAAAGGCCTCGTCCCCGATACCCAGGCAACGGCACACGCTCCATGCGGCGTCGATATTCTGCATGTTGTGCCGGCCAAAGACTTTCATCGGATAATCTTTGCCTCCGAAATGCAACACACACGCTTCGTCCTGCACGTCGTAGGCGGGCACACGATAAGGCATCCGCTTCACGTCGGGACGGGTGGCGGCCAGCCCCTCGCCGATTTTCTTCACTTCGGGGTCGCCCTCAAAATACGCCAGAACGCCGTCCGGCATGATGCTCTCGGCAAAGATGCGGAACTGCTCGGTATAGTTCCCGAAAGTGGGGAATACATTGATATGATCCCACGCGATGCCGTTTATCACCGCTATATCAGGATGATAAAGATGAAATTTGGGTCGGCGGTCGATCGGCGAAGTAAGATACTCATCGCCTTCTATCACCATCACGCGGGCGGTCTGACTGAGGCGCACCATGATGTCGTAACCGGCCAGCTGCGCGCCCACCATATAGTCGCATTCCATATTCTCCTTCTTCAACACATGGAGAATCATGGCCGTGACCGTGGTCTTTCCGTGGCTTCCGCCTATCACCACCCGCTTCTTGTCCTTGCTTTGTTCGTAAAGATACTCGGGATAGGAATAAATCTTGAGGCCGAGTTCCTTGGCGCGCAGAAGTTCGGGATTGTCCTCGCGGGCGTGCATACCGAGAATCACGGCGTCCAGATCCGGAGTAATCTTTTCGGGATGCCAGCCCTCGTCGGCGGGCAGGAGGTTGTAGCGGGCCAGACGCGAACGGGCGGGTTCAAAAATCTCATCGTCCGAGCCGCTCACTTCGTATCCTTTCAGATGCAGCGCCATCGCCAGATTGTGCATCGCACTGCCGCCGACGGCCACAAAATGTACTTTCATCGTTTCTTTCTATTACTTCTTGTTTCGGCATACACAGATGTGCGCCGTTCCTTACAGCCTTTTCCGCAACGCCAGCACACGGTTCACCATGCCTTCCACATTGAGGCCGTAGAAATCAAGCAACTCCTGCGGCTGTCCGCTTTGGCCGAACTGATCGTTCACGCCCATCATCTCCATAGGAGCCAGGTGTTTGTGAACCAAGAGCTGCGCCACGGCATCGCCCAGACCACCGTTTATCTGATGTTCCTCGCAGGTGAGGACGCAACCGGTTTTCCGCACCGAGCGCAACACGCAGTCTTCGTCCAAAGGTTTGAGCGTGGCCATATTGATGACCTCGGCGTGCACGCCTTTTTCGTCGAGCACCGAGGCGGCTTCCAGCGCGGGCCATACCAAATGCCCCATTGTAATGAGCGTCACATCATTGCCCTCGCGCAGCACATAGCCTTTTCCGATTTCGAACTTTTGGTCGGCGGGCGTAAAGTTAGGCACCGTGGGACGTCCGCAACGCAGATAGACGGGGCCCTCGTGCTTGGCCACGGCCACCACCGCCTGCACGGCCTGGTTGTAGTCGCAGGGATGCACCACCGTCATGCCGGGCATCATACGCATCATGCCGAGGTCTTCCAAGGCCTGGTGGGTGGCGCCGTCCTCGCCGACGGTAAGCCCCGCGTGCGGAGCGTAAATCTTGACGTTGGCACCCGTATAGGCCACCGACTGACGGATCTGGTCGTAGACGCGGCCGGTGGAGAATTCGGCGAACGTGCCCGTGAAAGGTATCTTGCCCGCCACAGCCATACCTGCGGCGATACTGATCATATTGGCTTCGGCGATTCCCACCTGGAAAAAACGTTCGGGATAGGCCTTGGCGAACGCGTCCATCTTGACCGAACCGGTGAGATCGGCGCAGAGCGCCACCACTTGCGGAAGTTCTTGGGCGGCAAGCATCAAACCTGCCCCGAATCCGGAGCGCGTGTCTTTCTTTTCTGTGTACGAATAAGGATTCATATCGGTTATTTGCTGTTTATCATAAATTGACGCTCACCGAACCGCCGGGCGAAAGCACAAAGGTTTTCTCGCGGGTGGCGGAGGTGCGCAGGTTGTATTTGGAGCGGTTCACGGCGCGGTAGGTGCCGGGGCGCAGATAGAGCGTCTCGGTTTTCTTCTTGTTGTCGAAAGAATACACCAACTCCTGGCTTCCGTCCTCGTGCAGCATATACAGACTTCCGTAGCCCTCCACCCCTCGGTTGAACGCCAGAATGCCCAGCATCGGCAATTCCACGGTGGTGGTCTTGTCGGCGTCTATCTTCACCCCTTGCAGCTTGACAGGCGGAACGGTGAGGATATCCACATCGTAGGTTCCCGCCAGATAGCGCGACTGCGTATTGATATACTGCACATTCACAATCTCGGTAGAAGCGGGCCGACGCACCACGCAGGGAATGGAACTTGCCACCGACGCGCGGGAACCCTTCATCGTCACCGCCAGATCGCCCTGCACGGCCTTCATGGCTACGAGATTGTGCCGCCCCGTATGGACGGCTATCGAATCCATGCGCAGGGGTGGAAACGTATTCACCTGCAAATCGTAGACATGGAGCGGGTCGAGCGTAAGCGTGTCGGGACGGCCGTAGTAGTCCAGCGTATGCACATAGTTGTAGAGCACCTCGCCCGAAACGTGGTCGTAGAAGGTCATATTGAGATTGCTCACGGTCGGCAGGCCGTCCGCGTCCAGAAGGTTCACCTGCGCCGTGGTGGAGTTGAGCGCCTGCGAAATCACGATCTCGAACGCCCGCACAAAATCCTCTTCGTTCGAAGCATCGAAATACTCGCCCACGCAATAGAAATCGTGCGAGAAATCCTTTCCGATTCCGATGATGAACGGTTTGAGCGCGATACCTTGCTTTTGCAGATAGCGGGAGGCCTCACAGGGGTCGCCTCCACATTCCTCGATACCGTCGGTGACAAGGATGATAAGGTTGCGGCAGTTGTCGCAAGGCGGGAAATCCTTGGCCGCCTCGGTGAGCGAGTATGCGATGGGCGTGGCGCCTTTGGGCACCAAGGTCTTGATGACATGGCTGATGCGCTTGCCGTTATTGGGAGCGAAAGGAACCTCCAGCTTGCTGTCGTTGCAGTCCAAAGGAGGATAGTGGCTCTGATGTCCGTAGACACGCAGCGCCAGCTGCACATTGTCTACCATGCTCAAAGAGTCTACGATTTCCGCTATCAGACGTTTGGAAATCGTCATCTTGGACGCGCTCTGCCAACGGGCGTTCATCGAGTTGGAGGCATCGTAGATCAACAGAATGCGATTGAGGGGCTTGCCCTGCGCGCTTTCCTGCGCCTGCGCAAGACCCCAAAAGCCGCTCCACGCCACCGCCAGCGCCAACAGCGCCCGTTTTCCTATTTTTACGCCACCGTTCATCGCTTAATAGTCTCCGTATTGCGTGGTGGGAAGCTGCTGGAGCGCCGAGGCGGCCTGTTCGTCGTTGGGAGCCGAACCGTGCCATTTGGCCAGATTCGTCATGAAATCCACCCCATGCCCCATTTCGGTGCGCATCACGATCATCACGGGCTTGCCCTTTCCCGTATGCGCCTTGGCTTGGGCAAAAGTGGCCTGTACCGCCTCCACATCGTTTCCGTTCATCTCGAGCACGTCCCAGCCGAAAGCCTCGAACTTGGCGCGCAGGTTGCCCAAATCCATCACGTTCTGCGTCTGCCCGTCTATCTGGATACCGTTATGGTCCACCACGCTGATCAAATTGTCCACTTTCTTGGCGCCGGCAAACATGGCCGCTTCCCAAATCTGCCCCTCGTCCAACTCGCCGTCACCGTGCAGACTGTATACCAAATGCCTGTCGCCGTCCATTTTCTTGGCCAAGGCCATGCCGATGGCGTTCGACATCCCCTGCCCCAACGAACCCGAGGCCACGCGGATACCGGGAAGATGATGCGACAGACTGGGATGTCCCTGCAAACGGCTTCCCAACTTGCGCAAGGTGCCTAATTCCTGCACGGGGAAATAGCCCGTCCTCGCCAACACACTGTACCATACCGGGGCGATATGCCCGTTGGAGAGAAAGAACACATCCTCCCCCTTTCCGTCTTGACGGAAGGTCTTAGGATTATGCTCCAATACATTGAAATATAATACCGTCATAAAATCGGCGCACCCCAACGAACCGCCGGGATGCCCCGACTTCGAGGTGTGTATCATACGGATGATGTCGCGCCGCACTTGGGCCGACATCGCCTTGAGTTGCTCTGTATCCAACATAGTCTCTTGTTTTCAGTCTTCCTCCACAAAATTAGCAAACATGCCGCAAAGAAGCAACTCAAACACAAAGAGAGCTCCGCCATGCACGGCAATTTTGTATTTTTGCCGAAAAATGCACCTATGATTAGTTTCTTTGTGGCTTTGGGATTGCTGGTGGCGGGATATTTCGTGTATGGAAGATTGGCGGAAAAGGTGTTCGGTCCCGACCCGAACCGCCCCACTCCGGCGGTGGAACATCCCGACGGCGTGGATTTCGTGCGCCTGCCGGCATGGAAGATGTTTATGATTCAATTCCTCGACATCGCGGGCTTGGGGCCTATCTTCGGCACCATCCTCGGGGCGATGTACGGCACGGGCTGCTTCATCTGGATTGTGGTGGGCTGTATCTTCGGCGGCGCGGTACACGACTATATGGCGGGGATGCTCTCGCTGCGCAACGACGGCAGGAACATGCCCGAAATCACAGGGAAATACATGGGCAACGGCATGAAATATTTCAGCCGCGTCATCTGCATCGTGTTGATGATCATGTGCGGTACGGTGTTCGTGACCGGTTCGGCGGGTCTGTTGAGCAAACTCACGCCCGAGCGTCTCGACATCACCTTTTGGAGCGTGGTGATTTTCGGCTATTTCCTTTTGGCCACCCTGCTTCCTATCGACAAACTCATCGGCAAGATATATCCTGTGTTCGGCGCCTGCCTGCTCTTTATGGCGGTGGGGATTATGGGAGGACTGATTTATCACGCCTGCTTCGCCGCCCCCGGTTCCATGCCCGAATTCTGGGAGGGTCTGCGCAGTCTGCAACCTTTGGCGGGTGGCAGTGAGAAACCGATTTTCCCGATGATGTTCATCTCGATCGCCTGCGGCGCGGTGTCGGGCTTCCACGCAACCCAAGCCCCCTTGATGGCGCGGTGTTTCGGCAACGAAAGACAAGGCCGGCCCATTTTCTACGGGGCCATGATTACCGAGGGTGTCGTGGGATTGATTTGGGCGGCGGCCGCCACCTATGTTTTCCATAATCCCGATCTGATGCAGCATATCGGCCTCACCTATCCCGATGTGGAGAGCGCGGGCGGTCCGCTTGTGGTGAACGGTCTCTCGCGCGCATGGTTAGGTTCGTTCGGCGCCATCCTGGCCATCGTGGGCGTGGTGGCCTGTCCTATCACCAGCGGCGATACGGCCATGCGGGCGGCAAGGCTCATGGTGGCCGAGATGTTCGGCTTCGGGCAGAAGAAACTCCGTCACCGTCTGTTGCTGGCTCTGCCCATCTTTGCCGTCTCGCTTCTGCTGCTCACGGTCTTCAAGAATCAATTCGGCGTGCTGTGGCGCTATTTCGCCTTCATCAACCAACTGCTCGCCATGTGCACCCTTTGGCTGCTCACGGTCTATCTGTTCCGCAACCGCAAAGGAAAAGGCTATGTGATGACGTTGGTTCCCGCCGTCTTCATGACTTCGGTGGTGTTCACCTATTTTTTCCGCGCCCCCGAATGCATAGGAGGTCTGTTTCTGCACAGTCCCCTCTATCTGAACTTGCTCGCTTATGTGGCGGGCGGGGTCTGCACCTTGGGCGTCTGCCTGTATTTCCTGATATGGGCGCGCCGCACCGCTATCTATCAATCCGCC
>CAZEOJ010000051.1:0-10187 GCA_964513825.1 uncultured Bacteroidaceae bacterium | reverse complement strand
GGGTTTCTACCGCCGTGGTGTCGTTGCCGATAACGGTGTCTGCCACCGCGCGAACAATAATCTTGCAATCGGCCGTAAAGCCACCATCGAGTGTACTTACGGTTATCATGGTCTCTCCGGCGGACAGGGCGCGTACCACGCCCGTCGCGTTCACGCTCGCCACTTCCTGGTTGGAAGAAGCCCAGGTGCAGGTTTTGATCGTGGCGGTGTCGGGCAGCACCGTGGCAATCAACGCCAAGGTATCGCCGATCTGCAAGGTATCGGCCATTAGATTGAGTTCCACACCCGTCACGTGAACCGTATCGGGCTCCTCGGGCACGACAGGTTCGGGGATAGGTTTGGTTTTTACCGTTACCTTGCAGGTGTCGGTAAAGCCGCCGTCCACGGTTCTGACGATGATCGAGGCCTGGCCACCCGCCTTGGCCGTCACCGTACCCATCGCGCTCACCGTGGCCACGCTTTCGTCCGAAGAACTCCATGTTACGCTCTTGTTCGTCGCCGTATCGGGCAGCACCGTGGCCGTCAGCATCCGTCCCGAGCCGCCCAGCGTGAGCGTAAGCGTCTTGTTGCTCACCGCCACGCCCGTCACCGGGTTCACCACCATATCGGAAACCAAAACCACGCAGGTGTCGGTAAAGCCGCCGTCCTCGCTCTGGGCGATAATCAAGGCTTCTCCGTTGCCCACCGGTTTTACCGAAGCCCCGTTATAGGCGGCGCTTACCGTCGCCACCGTTTCGTCGGTAGAAATCCAGTTTACGTTTTTGTTGGACACGGTGGCCGGGGTGAACGTCACGCCCAGCGATTTATTCTTGCCGTCGGTTATGCGGAGCGTGTCGTTGGCCAACGCGATGCCGGCCACGTTCACCTCGGCGACCGTCACCACGCAGGTGTCGGTGAAACCGCCGTTCACCGTCCTTACAATCACCTTGGCCGTGCCGACATTCAGCGGATTCACCCAACCGTAGGAAGATACCGTAGCCACGTTCTCGTCGGTGATTTCGTAGGTGACGGTGGTGATGGAGGCATTGGCGGGAGATACCGTCGCGGTGAGCCTGGAATTGCTGCCCTTATACACTAAATCCAAGGTCTTGGGGCTCAGTTCCACGCCCGTCACCGGCACGATATCGACCGTGAGCGATTGGGTCGCGGTGAAATTGCCTTCTGCCGTCGTGACGGTAATGGTGACAGAGCCGGGCGCCACCGCCGTCACCTTGCCCGTTTCGCTTACCGTGGCTATCGCGGCATCGGAAGAAGTCCAGCTTACGGTCTTGTTCGTGGCGTTCTGCGGCAACACCTCGGCGGTCAGTTGCAGGCCGTTCTTGCCTACGGTGGTGGTCGTGGCCGCGATATTCACGCCCGTCACCGCTACGGGAACCGCCTTTATACGGCAGGTATCCGTCAATCGACCGTCTCGGGTACCCACAACGATTCGGGCTTCACCGGCCGCCACCGCCGTCACCGCACCGCTTGCATCAACCGTGGCTATGGTCGGGTCGGAAGAAATCCAAACCACATCTTCCTGCGAGCCCACCGGCAACAGGTTCAGCGTCAAAGTCATATCATCGCCCACATTCATTTCCACCTCGCGCCGCACAAGGGCAAGGCTTGTCAAAGGTTCATAGACGGTCAGCGCGCAGGTGTCGGTAAAACCGCCCGCAGTCTTGACGATAACCAAGGTCTCGCCGGCCGCCACCCCTTTCACCACGCCTTGCGCATCCACCGTCGCCACACTCGGATTCGTGGAAGTCCAGTTTACATGCTTGTCGGCTTGTGTCGTCACCACGCGCGGATACAGGGCCAGTTCCCTACCGATTCCTATCTTGGCCACGGGCTGGTTCAACGAAACGCCCTCGCTGCCCAAAGCCCAGAAACCACGGGAGTCGTTTTTGTAATACATCGTACCGTATTGATCCGCCACCACCGAATGGGTGCAGTATTGCGTCTTGGGAGCCTGCCATTTGTATTGCACAATCGGTTCGGTATTGCCCTCGAAATCGCGGAGGCAGACCAAATCGCCCGTGGCGTTGTTCAAGCATACGTAGATATACACTTCGTGTTTGTTTTCTGCGGTGGCGAAAGCGGTGTTGACCACCGGCGTGGACTGCGAGATACCGCCCATATCCACGGTGTAGATTTTTTCCAAAGTTTCGGCATCGAACACATCGAAACCGCCGCCGCTGGTCATTGTTCCCGAAGTGGCATAGACCCTGCCGTTATAGACGGTGGGCGTGGTGGTGGCCTGACCGGCGATGTCGGTGGAGCGTTTGGAAGCCTCGTCGAAAGTGCCGTCGGGCTTGATTCTTACCGAATAAATCTTGCGGGCTTCCTTGGCGGTAAAGAACAGGCGTTGCGTCTTTTCGTCGTAGGAAGTGCCGCTGCGGATCGTGGAACCCTCCACATCGGGCGCCACCTCCCAGGCATCAATCACCTCGCCTGTAAGACGGTGATAGGAACGCATCACCCCGTCATCACCCCCCACAAAAATGCAGTCGCCCACAATGGAACCGCCGCTCCAATAGAAGCCTGTGTTGGCCGACTGCCATACGGGGGTCTTGATTTCGTCTTCGGTTTCGGGATCATCGTCGGCGGTGGAAAGGCAATAGAATACGCCCGTGGCAGGGCTGCCGCCATTCCAAGTGCCGGTATAGAGATAGCCGTCGTGATAGACAATCGGGCAGAGCTGCTGGCCGCCCACTTCCACTTTCGACTGCCAGAGCGGTTGGAGCGTGACGGCATCGAAGGCCTGGTTGACCCCGCCGCCCAAGGTGACGAAAATCTTGCCGTCGCCATAGGCGATCATCGAGAAGAAGCCGATGGAGCCTATCATATCGTGTTCGGCCACCAAAGAGCCGTCGTGCAAAGAAATCTTGAGAATCTTCTTGCCGGTGGTGTTATACAGGTAATCGCCCACCACAATCGGCTGTCCGCTGTATCCCGTAAAGGGATATTCCCATTTCACCGACAGTTGGTTGGTGGCGACGGCCAAAGGCAAGTCCACAATCGACTGGTGTTCGGGATTCTTGTACATCTGTCCCCAATAGGCGTTCAGGTCTGTGGGCTCGGCGGCTCCCGTCACCGCCTCGTAGGGCATACGGGGCAGGGTTCCCTCGGTCGTGCCCGCGATAAGGGCATACGACCAGCCGTCCACACTGCCGTCGGTGAGTTGTCGGGAAGAGGCGCCCAGATTGGAGTACGAAAAGTCTTCCGACACGCGGTCTTTGACCTGATACGACCAATAGCCCTCGTACCAGCCCGATTGCCACAGGGCGTGGGTGTCCGAGCACGACCAGTGGTCGTAGTTGTAGGCGTCGGTCGTCACGATGCCGCCTTGCGGTCTGTACCGCACCGTATCGTGGTCCTTGCTGTAAACGAGTTCCGTTCCGTAGGGCAGATGCGTGTTGAAACCGAGGCCGGCAACCGTGTTGCCCAAGTTGGTGACGTGGGTAAGGAGCGTGAACCGTGCATCGGCGGCGGCAATGGCCGAAATCATGTCGTAGCCCGTGGCCTCGCCGTTCCAACGGTAGCCCCACACCAGCGCGTGGTCCATTCTTTCGTCTTGCCAATCGATGACCAAGGCCGCGCGTTTGCTCCCCTCGCCTACCCAAAACCGGATGTCGTCGAAGGTAAAGGCGGGTTCGTTCACCGTCGCTGTGCGGGTAGTTTGCCGTGCCTGCAAATCGGGACGTTCATGTCCCTGCACGCGGAAAGTCGCCTTCTGGGAGAAAGCCGCGGAAAGTATCCCTAGCAGGAATACGATACTGAAAAAAAGTTTGTTTTTCATAAAAATTTTGTATTAATATGGTTGTCGGGTTGTATCTATCCTGTTATCGAGTTGTCGATTTTTTTTTATCGGATCACGATTTTATGCACCGCTTCCCTGCCCTGTGTGTCTGAGAAACGGAAGACATAGATGCCCGGACGGAAATCCGTTACAGGAATCCGCGGTTGGGCTATGTAGGTATGCAGGAGCCGACCCGTAAGGTCGTAAATCCGCACTTGCGCATAGTCACCCTTTATGTAAACGCTTTCCGTGGCGGGATTGGGATAAAGCCGCAAAGTGGAAACCGCGGGCTTCTCCACCGCCGTGGTATCGGGGTCGTCGGGCGTAGTCGGGTCGTCGGGTTCAGGCGACTCCGCCGCCTCGGGAAAAATCGGCATGGCGGGAAACCAATAGTTGTCTATCATCTCGTAGGTAGCCAGCAACTCACCCGTGGGGCTCAACTTGACGGTCTGATACTCTTGTTTCAGATTATCTTGATAGAGCGACACATACATCTCGTCGGTCTGCGGGTGGACGCGGAATCCCGCCCCGCAGTAGATATACCAGCCCAGCGGTTGCGAATCGAAAAAGAGGGAACATTCGCCCTTGTCGATGTCGTAGCAGACGATTTGGCTGTGGGCGAACCAACCCTCGCCCTGCTTCTTCCAATACAGTCTGTTCTGCTGCATCGAGGCGCAGAAAGCGTCCGCCGTCCACGCATACCACGAACTGGGCAGGCCATAACCCTCGGGCAGAAGAATCCTCGTCGTGTCGAGGCTTTCGGGCTCGAATCGGAAAAAATAATCCACCGTGCTGCCGCGCCCGCTCACATCCGCCGCCACACTGAGCCACAGCAGGCTGTCTTTCGACATCACGACAGAGCCGAATCCCCGTTGTTTGGGCGCGCCCGCCACGGTATCCGCGGGCGCGCCGATAACACGCAGAATCGTGTCGTTCTCGGCGTCAATCACCAACAATCCTTTTTTCTGATGCACCGCGAACACGCGGTTTCCATAAGCCACCATCATGCCGCACTGGGATGAATACAGGCCGTTGTCGTCGCTGCCCGTTCCGGCAATCATGCCGCTTATCTGCAAGCTTTCGAGGTCGAGCACATAGATGCCGTTGCTTGTGGAGACATAGCCTTTCTGCGGGTTGACACCCACAAAGCCGCGTCCGTCGGCCACCGGATTGCCCGCGGAATCGGCCGCTATCACCGCTATCTGCTTGATGCATTTCATCGTCTTGGCCTCGCAGACGGTAATCCTGCCGCCCGTCACCGAAGCCCCCTTGTCGTGGTCCTGTTTGGAGATGATGTACATCCTGCCGTTGAAGACCGTCCCGTATTGGCTCGTGCAGCCCAGCTCCATACCCGGATTCTCCTTCTGGAACACCCGATAGTCCCATTCGCCGTTCTCGTGCAGGAAATTGATCGTGCTGTTCTGATGCCCGAACCAATCCTCGTTGAGCACAAATACACCCCGGGTGTAGTCGGGTTCGTCCGCACGCAGCGGGGAAAGGCAGAGAACAAAGGCAAAGAAAAGCCAAGGGGTTTTCTTCATAATCCGTTATCGGTTAGTGTTTTTCTATATGCAGGTCTTCGGCCTTGGAAAGTTCGGTGGAGGTTTCGCCCAACCAGCCGCAGCTTTGGTTCACGCCCGTATAGACCCGCACGAAGTCGATGCAGGGCAGGTGTACCGGATTGCCGTTCCCGTCCACGGCCCATTCTATGTTGAAGCTCGATTTGTCGGCCACTTCGTTGGGATGATTGTCCACATAGCCCCAATCGTAGGCGCGGAGCACGTAGTTGGAGCCGTTGCCGCTCTCGTCCACAAAGTTGTCGGCCAGGCGCGTGCCCTCGAAATGCAGTACAGGATCCTGAATCCATTGCGGGTAATAGTTCTGACGGTGAAAGGCGTTGCGCGTCACGTAGCCGGTCTTGCCTTCGCTGTCGGTGAAGCGGATATAGGAGGTATCGGTGATGTCGGGAACGGTGGGATGCGGGGTCGCGGAATGGTCCGCGTCGGGGCGTTCGTAGGCGATGCGGTAATGATGTTGGGTTTCGGGTTTGTGATATTCGCTGCCCGCCAGTTCAAACCAGGCGTCGTCGGGAAGGCCGTTCTGATTGCGGTCGAAAGACACCATCACGACGCCCGGCTCGCTGCTGCCCTGTGCGGCGCCTTCGGTGGCGTAGAACGCATTGCCGTAAATCTTGAAATCGTATTGCCCCGGCACGTTCATCACGCTGTGGTCGAAACCGAAAGTGACGTAGCCACCGAAGGCGCCGAGCGAAATCATCACATCGTTGGTTCCCCCGATCGATTCCTCCGCTTTCTTGAGCATAACGGCATAGGTATCACCGGCTTCGTATTCGGGCAGGAGGTTCACGAACTGCCCCGGAGCGGGACAATATTCGTACACGCGGGTGATGTAGGGGCTGTATGCCACTTCTTCTTCCCACACCGTGATAAGCACCTCATGCGTATAGGGATTGGTCGGGTCTTCGATTTGCAGACGGTAGCGGAACACGCCCGTCTCCGCCGAACAAAAAACCAAATCGCGTTCTTCCGACACCACGCTGTCGCCGCCCTCGCCGCCGAGCGCCGTCCACACATAGCGCGTGCCTGGAAACTGCGGGTGCAGCACCAGGGCCTTCATGCGCGGCACCGCATAGGTGTCGTCGATGCCGAGGCTCACCATCGGAATCTCGGGGCGGCAGGAAGCGAAAAGCACCGCCGCAAGGAGCGCCGCTCCAAAAGTTTGTATATGTCTTTTTCTCATCGTCCGTTGTTTTTATACAGAAACACCATGTGCGCCGGAATGTCGCCCGTGCGCACGCTCCATTTCTTGCGTCCGTCCTTTCCGTAGCAGTGCAGCACGCCGCTCGAAACGTAGTTCTTGGCATCGGTCACGAAAATATCGCCGTTGTAGGGGTTTATCGTGATGCCGTAGGGTATCTTGATGTCTTTTTCGGTGCCGTCGGTAATGAAACCCGAAGCTTCGAGGGTTTGGGTGGCGATGTTGAAAATCCCGTAGGAGACCTGGTTGATTTCGGTCTGTCCGTTCCACGAAACGCCGTAGAAATAGAGCGAATCGCCCGCAATCACGAATTCCGAGCAAGGAATGTCGAAAGTTCCGGCCACCGCCATTTCTTTGGTGGTGGGGTTCTTCCGTTCCAAAAGATAGAGGGCGGCGGGTATCTTTCCGTAGTCGCCGCGCGAACCCACCCACAACCGGTTGTAGCGGTCGGGGCGCAGACGGTGCAGGTTCACGCCCACCGGAATTTTCCGCACCTGCTTCATGCCCTCGCGTTCCACCACCGACACCGTATAGTCGTAATCCGGCACGCGGTAGCCGCCTGAATTGGCCACGTAGATGTATTCGCCCAGAACAGCCAGTTCGTCGGGTTGGTAGCCCACCGTGACCTGCGCGGTAATCCGCAAGGTGGCCGTATCCACCTCGAACACCGCGCCCAACTGGGCATTCGGGTCTATGGACACGGGGCCCACATAGGCCGAAACATAGGCCTTGCCGCGCGAGAAACGGATATAGCGGCAGTTGGGAATGTCTATCTGTCCGATGCGCACGCAGGTGCGGGCGTCCATCACCTCCACCTTGTGCGAGCAGTTGATGACCGCGTAGAGTTTGCCGCCGTAAATCTGAATGTCGTTGCCCACGTCGCCCAACTCCTTGATGACGGCGGGATTGCGTTCGGCGTAGATGTTGCGCACATAGTAGCCGTTGACAAAATCCACATAGTCGATAGAGGCCTTGTTGCTGCCCATATTGCCTTCGTTGAGCAGATACATCCCGATAGGCTCGTCAGGGGCGAAAGAAGCCTCCTGCCGCACGGGAAGCGGCAACAACTCGTATTCGGAGGGCACCACGATCTCATCGTGGCGACAGGCGCCGAACAAGGCCGCGAGCAAGAGGCAGAGCCCCACCGTTTCTATATGTCTTCCTTTCGTCATACCGCTTAGAATTCAACCGTCAACGATACCCGGTAGTTGCGCCCGGGCATGGGATAATTCAAAATCACATCGTAGTCCTGCCCCAACAGATTGTTGATTTCCAACCTCGCCTTGAGGCGGATTTTCTTGATCTGCCATGCGCCCGAGAGCGACACGTCGTGGGTGTACCACGGTTGGGTATAGTTGTAGATGATGTTTTCCTGCTGGTTGTAGCGTTCGCCCACATAGATGAAGCTGTAGTTGAGCGCGTAGTCGCGCCACGTGAGCATACCCACCACCGAGCCGCTGTGCCAGGGGATATAGGGAATCTGGTCGCCGTAGTAGGTATCGGAAGGATCGGTGACGTCGATAGCGGTCTGATAGGTGTATTGCAGTTTGCCCGTCAGCGACCATTCGTGCGGAAAGCGTAGGGAGAACTGCGCCGTGGCATCCACGCCGTTTATCTTGACTTTGCCGAGGTTGAGCATCGTCCAGCGGAACTGCTGTCCTTTGGGATAGGCGATGATTTTGTCCGTGACGCGGTTGTAGTAGTAGTCGGCCTTGATTTCAAAACGGTGGAAGACGCCTCTCTTCCGTTCTATCTCGTAGACCACGCCCACATCGTGCTGCACGGCCAGTTCGGGTTTGAGATAGGCGTTTCCCATATCGGTGTAGTAGAGTTCGTTGAAGGTGGGATAGCGGTAGGCCTGCTTGTAGAAAGCGTTGAAAGCGAGCCCGATTTTCTTGAAGGGTTGATAGGAAAGGAAAAGTCCCGGCGTCACCTTGTATTTCTTGGGAACCTCATCCCGTCCGCGCGATTCCTCGTTGATGAAGGTGCCCAACACCGAGGCCTGCACCTTTACGTGGTCGAAGAGGTGCATCGCCGTGGCCGCCGCCAGCCAGTGCGAATTGCGGCTCACATCGATATACTCCTCCATGCCGTTCCATTGGAAATCGTAGGCCAGCGACACATCCCACCACTTGAAAATCTCCAGCTTGTTGGCCAACGAAGCGTAGGCTTCGCGCTGCACGTAGAGGTTATCCACGTGAATCAGCTTGTCGTCGTTGTTCACGTAGTGCGTGTAGTCGTAGGCGTATTTGGCGTTGAAGCGGATCTGCCAGCGTCCCCAAAACTCGTCCTGCAAGGAGGCCTGCACAAAACTGTTCCTGTCCCAAAGCCGCTCCCCGCGCCTCCACACGTTGTTGACGATAGCGCCGGGAATGCCGCGTTCGGAATTGTAGTGATAGGCCTGAAAACGCCAGAAGCCCGTGGAGGAATAGTAATGGTTCAGGCCGGCTTCCACGCGCACGGCGTTGATGTCGCCGTTCTGCCGCACGGCGGTGGTGTCGTAGGCCACCTGTCCCGAGGGGGTCACGCGGCGGTAGCGGAACTTGTACTTGCCGTTGGAACTGAGCACTTCGGCGTTCATCGTCACGTTCATCTTCTCGCTCAGCTTATATTCCATCAAGAGCGAGGGGTTGACGAGGAAGAACGAGCCGGCTTTCATCGACGCCCGCATATTGAAACGTTTGGTGCTGTCGAAGCGTGGACGGCGGCTGTTGAGATAGACGCTGCCCGACGAGCCGAACTCGCGCGCGCTTTGCAGGATGTCGCTTTTCTGCCCGTTGTAGAGCGCGATTTCGTCGATGTTCTCCAACGAGAATTTGCCTAAGTCTATCTGCCCGTTCTGCGCGTTGCCCAACTGTATGCCGTTGTAGTAGACCCCCGTCTGGTTGGTGCCCATGCTGCGGATGTTGACGGTCTTGATGCCGCCCACCCCGCCGTAGTCTTTGATCTGCACGCCCGAGAAGAAACGGATCGCGTCGGCCACCGAAAGGCTGTTGAGCCGCTCCAGCACGGCGCCGTCCAACTTTTGGGGCGCGATGATTTCTTTCGAAGGCGCCTTGATGACCACTTCGTTGAGATAGTAGTAGCTGCTGATGGAGTCGGTGGAAAACCCGGACGGACCGCCGGGGGTCTCCGCTTGCAGGACCGTCGGCAGCCAAGCCAAGAAAAAGAATATCGTACTGATTTTCCGCAACATGGGTAAGCCTTGTTTGGTTTGGCTTTCCGACCCATGAAGACTTGAAAGAATTTCGGGAAAAACGCAAGAACGCTTCTCTATGCCCGCCTCTAAACCCCAAGGCCAAACATACCCGACTTCTTTTGGCTAGTCTCCTGACTTATCTCTCCCCCGGACGCCTTCCCATACCTCGATGCGGGTACAGTGACGTATTGTCCGGCTTCAACGAGAATCACAGTAGAGGGTACTGTCACGGAATTGCACCGTGTTCCTAAATTATCGGCGCGGTATCGGGCTCCTTCGGGAGTTTTGATTGCCGCCTTCCGACCAAAAAGCCGGTGCAAAGATATGTTTTTTTCCATAAACCGAAATTTTCCGCAATTTCGTATGTTTGTAGGCGGATGTTTCCTTTTAAAATTCCCTTTATGCAACGTTTTCTTCTTTTTCTATTCG
>CAZEOJ010000050.1:0-10361 GCA_964513825.1 uncultured Bacteroidaceae bacterium | reverse complement strand
AGCTTCGGAAATGGTCAAAGGTATGGCCTTCTGTATGGCTTCGATGTCGGCGTCTTTGGTCAGGTCGTTGAACCGGATGCCGAAACGCTCCTGCGAAAGCTCGTCGCGCAGCTCGTGGAAAGCCGCCGTGAGTTCGTTCTGAACCCGCACATACATCTCGTAAGAGGTGCCGCGGTCGTTACGCAACGAAACCACACCCTTGGATACGGACACCGGTCCGAGCCCTGCGATGTCTTCCATTTTCTTTTCCGACATCTTGGGGTTGTTGTTCGGGTTGGCCAAAAATTCCTTGGCCATATCCCGCAAGTCGGCTATGTCGGCCAACTTTCCCTGCACCTGCAATTCATCGCGGAAATTCACGGCCACCTTGAACACATTGCGGTCGTGGATTTCGGGCTTGGGAGCATCGGGAGGAAGGGGAGGCGGAAGTTTCCGCGCGATACCCAAATCCGTGTTGATGGACGACGTCAACAAGAAGAACGTCAACAACAGGAACGATATATCGGACATAGACCCCCCGTTGATGGTGGGTGATTTCTTTGCCATGGTTTTACTTTTTAAACAATCGGGCGACTTCGAAGTAAACCAGCGTGCCCAGCGTGACAACGACAAGGATGTAGAAGACATTCATACCTGCCCCCAGCATCTTGACACCGCCGTGGCTCAAACCGGCCTTTTCCACCACGGCTGCGCTTACATCGGTGGTGGAGGCGGTAAAGTAGGCGATGAGGAAAATCACCACCAAAGCCAGGATACCGTAGAGGGCGGTTTTGCTCTGCTTGAGGTTGCCTATAAATTGGTAAATGGAGAAGCCCACCGCCGCCAGAATGCCGCAGACGAAGAGGGCGTACACCAGATACATCCCGATATTGATGAGTATATTCATAGTTTCAACTCCTTTTTAATTAGATGAGACAATCGTGAGCATCCGCGGCTTACTTGCCGTGGTTATACTTCACGATCAAATCCATAAAGGAGATCGAGGCATCTTCCATCTTGTTGACGATGGCGTCTACTTTCGAGCTGAGGTAGTTGTAGAATGTTTGGATGATGATGGCGACGATAAGACCGAATACGGTGGTCAACAAGGCCACTTTCATACCGCCGGCCACAACGGTCGGAGAGATGTCACCGGCAGCTTCGATATCGTCGAAGGCCTGCACCATACCTACTACCGTACCCAAGAACCCCAACATAGGCGCGATGGCGATAACGAAAGCGATCCAGGAGAGGTTCTTTTCCAGACGGCCCAACTGAACGCCACCGTAGGCGGTAACCGATTTCTCAATCATATCCACACCTTCGTCGGCACGTTCCAGACCCTGGTAGAAGATGCTGGCCACGGGACCGCGGGTGTTGCGGCAAACTTCCTTCGCGGCGGGAATGCCACCTTTCTGCAAGGCTTCCTCAACCTGCTGCAGAAGTTTTTCGGTGTTGGTCTGCGCCATGTTCAAATAGATGATTCTTTCGAATACGAGGGCAAGACCCAGGATGAGGACGAGGAGGATAGGGGTCATCCAGCCCGCACCACCTTGAATGAATTTTTCTTTGAGAGCTTGGTGGAAAGATTTCCTTACAACTTTTTCTTCGGCGGGAGCGACGGCGAGAGTGCTTTCTTCAACTTGCTCTTCTTCGGCCACGACCGTGGTATCGGTTTGCGCGGCTTCGGCAGCGGGAGCGGCATCCTGAGCCATGAGAGCCGAGCCGAAAAGCAAGGCGGCTCCTGCAAAAAGGGTTGCAATCAGTTTTTTCATGGTAGTTAAACTTTTTTGTTTTTCTGCGGAGAGACAGGGATTCGAACCCTGGAAGCGCTTTTGACGCTTACACACTTTCCAGGCGTGCGCCTTCGACCACTCGGCCACCTCTCCTTCATACACTCCGACGGATATACCCTCCGTCAAAGAGGGCGCTAAATTACGAATATTTTTCAAACGAAAAAATTTTCATTATCTTTGCAGGCCTTTTTTTGGCGGTGTCATACCTGTATGGACCGCCGCAACGGGGTAAACGGAATACGAACAAATATAGGAGGACAAAGCCATCGCTATCCCAAACAACCGCAACAATTTTCGCGGAATGCGTCAGCCCGCGAAAAAAGAGCCCGAACACCGCATCAACCGCCGCATCGTGGCGCCTATGGTGCGTGTAGTGGGCGAAAATGTCGAGTCTCAGATTCTGAACCTCAAGGACGCCTTGCGTCTGGCGGAGGACAAGGGTCTGGATCTTGTGGAGATTTCGCCTGCGGCCAATCCGCCGGTGTGCAAGATCATCGACTATCAGAAGTTCCTTTACGAGCAGAAGCGCAAGCAGAAGGAAATCAAGGCGCGCAGCGCCAAGATTGTGGTGAAGGAAATCCGTTTGGGACCCCAGACCGACGACCACGACTTCAACTTCAAGCTCAACCATGCCAAGAAGTTCTTGTCGGAGGGCTCGAAAGTGAAGGTGGATGTGTTCTTCCGGGGACGCACCATTGTATATAAGGAGCAGGGAGAGGTGATGTTGCTCAAATTCGCCGAGGCGCTTTTGGAATACGGCAAGCCCGAAAGTATGCCCAAACTGGAAGGCAAACGGATGATGATGATGATTCAGCCCGTGAAAGCCACGGGCGGCAACAAGAAAGCGGCGGCTCCCGAACAACCCGCAGAAGCGAATAATTAACTCAATACTAACCAATATGCCTAAACAAAAGACAAAATCCGCTGCAAAGAAGCGTTTTTCTTTCACCGGAACAGGCAAGATCAAGCGTGCGCATGCTTACAAAAGCCACATCCTGACTAAGAAGAGCACCAAGCGCAAACGCAATCTCACCAAGAGTGCTATCGTGGAAAAGGCCAATATGCCGGCCGTTCGCGATATGCTCAACTTCTAAGGAGACAGCCTGTATGCAAGACGCGCCGTAGCCCGGGGGCGCGAAAAGAAGTTTTCGGGAATTATAAATTGCTTATGAGCAGCAAGTCTTCCTCCGTAAAAGGAAGCGCTCATACAAAAACAGAAAAAGATGCCAAGATCAGTCAATGTCGTAGCCGCAAGGGCTCGCAGAAAAAAGATCATGAAACTGACCCGCGGTCAGTTCGGACGCAGAAAAAATGTGTGGACCGTTGCCAAGAACTCTCTTGAAAAAGGTTTGCAGTACGCCTATCGCGACCGCAAGGCCAAGAAGAGAAGCTTCCGCAACCTGTGGATTGTGCGTATCAACGCGGGTATCCGTCCTTACGGGATGTCCTACTCGGCTTTTATGGGCAAGCTCCATCAGAAAAACATCAACCTTAACCGCAAGGTGTTGGCCGACCTGGCCATGAATCACCCCGAGGCTTTCAAAGCCGTGGTGGACAGCGTGAAGTAGTGGGGTTGGAGTTTGAATAATAAACGGAATAGATAATACAGAAATATTTTATCACCATGAGCAAACCGGCATTGATGCAATTTGTCGATACCCTCACAAAGAGCAATGAATTGCCCGCCTTTAAGGCCGGCGACACGATAACCGTAAGTTACAAGATCAAGGAAGGAAACAAGGAACGTATCCAGCAGTTTCAAGGCGTGGTTTTGCAACGTGTGGGCAGCGGCACCACCGCTACGTTCACCGTTCGCAAAATGTCGGGGAACATCGGCGTGGAGAGGATTTTCCCCGTCAATTCTCCCTTTATCGAAAAGGTGGAAGTGAACAAACGCGGTGTGGTTCGTCGCGCCCGTATCTTCTACTTGCGCAAACTTACGGGTAAGAAGGCCCGCATCAAGGAACGTCGTTTCTAAACGGCGGTTCCGATGGTTTCGAGGGGCGTTTTCATGGAAAGTGGAGGCGCCCTTTTTATATTAATATAGGGACGGCGTATGAAAAAAAGAAATCTTTGTTCGGGAGTGATTTTTTCGGTGGTGCTGGCGGCTGTTTTCGGTTCGTGTGTGCGCGAGGAATATAATCTGAACAGGTCTTTGGATATGACGATGCAGGTGGGGGGCGACAGCCTCGCCCTGCCGTTGGGTGTCACAGGCAGAATCACGCTCGATTCGCTTTTGGGCGCGGAGTCGCTTTCGGATATTCTGGTGGTGAACGAAGCCGGCGAATATGTGCTCTCGCTCGACTCGCTCTCCATTTCGGAAGAAATCGACGAGGTGCCTATCGAAGCCTTTTTATTGGACTCCATAGGCACGTTGGAAGCGTTTGACGTGCAGATGACCGCGCCCGTGGCGGAAGCGCCGCTGTCAAAAGCCGCTTCCCGGGCCTCCGAATTGGCGGGGAATGTGTATCAGGAGATTCCGCTCGATTTCGACTTCGACGGCATTTCGGAAACGGTGCACGACCTGCAATACATGTACTTTGTGGAGAATACCCGTGTGCGGGTGCTTTTCGAATTTTCGGAGGTGCCGGAACAGATCGATATAAACCAAGTGCGTCCCGAACTTATCGTGCAGATACCCGAGGATTTTGATGTGGAAGATTCGAGCGTGGATGCGCAGAACCGCATTCATGTAACGAAATTCAACGCGGGTGCGGGGCGGTTTCTGTTTGAATTTCCGTTGAAAGGTCTGGATTTGAGGGAAACGGAATTGAAGGACGGGAAGTTGCTTTATAGAAGCGTGTTGGTGCTTTCGGGAAAATTGTTTCTGACGGAGGGCGACGCTTCGGCCGCCCGTCAGTCCGGCACGGAAATCACCTTGAAATCGCGGGTTCTTTATTCGGTGTTGGATATAGAGCCGACTCGTATGAAAGGTACCTTCTCGCTTTCCATACCCCCGCAGCGGCTTTCGGTGGAATTCGGTCAGATGCCCGACATGTTCACCGACCCCGATGCGGTCTTGGATTTCGCCCGTCCTCATATATTAATAAATATATCCACCAATACAGGCGTGGCCGTCGATGCGAATCTCAAAATGGTGCCTGTTTACGGCGGAGTTCCCGAGACAACGCTGGAACAGCAGGCGCTTCTGCCCATTCCCGCAGGCGATGTCGACAGGATGCACACCTACCGTTTTTGGTTGGCCAAAGACCGTGCGGGTATGCCCGACGGCTATGTTTTTGCGGAAATGGACGTGTCCGCGCTTATGCGGCGTATGCCCGATTCCTTGCAGGTGTGGGTGGACGTGACTTCCGACAGGACGCAGACGCACGAATATGTGTTCGGGCAGACCTCGGTGTTGGAGGCGGACATAAGACCCGAAGTCCCCTTGGCGTTCGGCCCCGAACTCAACATTCCCTACGAAAATATCTTTTCGGGCTTGGGCGACAACATCGCCCCGCTTTTGGAGGGCAATCAGATGAATGTGATTGCCGAGGTCACCAACACGCTTCCTCTCGATATCCATATCCGTCTCAACTTGCTCGATGCCGAGGGAGATACGATACCGGTTCCCACCACGGGAGAGCAGGTGATACGGGCGTGTGCCGACCCGCAGCAGGCGCAGCTTTCTGTGGTCACTTTCGGATTTTCGGGCAGGGACGGTGCCTTGCAGGGCAAGCAGCTCTCCTCGTTGCGCCTGTCCTGCGCGTTGCGTTCCGACGAAAAATCGGCGGGGCTTCCCGTGCTCCAAACCTCCTACTTTCAGGCCAGACTGAAAGCCAAGTTCGAGGGAGGCATCCTCATCAACGCCAATAAAACAGACGAATAAAAGACAGACATCATGAAACGGTTTCTTTTGACGGCAAGCATATTCTGTATGGGTTTCGGGTGTCTGTATCCACAGACTTTTTCCGGCGTGCAGTATTTTCAGCCCGGCTACGCCTATCGCCATACGCTGAATCCCGCTTTCGTGCCGCAATGGGGCTATGTGGGATTTCCCGCCCTGGGCAGCATCAACGCGGGGCTTTCCAGCAACCTGGGCATCGCCGATTTCCTCTATCCGCTCGACAATGGCCGGGTGGGCACGTTCCTGCATCCCGAGGTCACGCCCGAGCGTTTTCTTAAAAATATCAAGAAGACGAACTATCTGAACATAAACGTGGATATGAGCGTGCTTTCGGCGGGTTGGTTCTGGGGACGTTCGTTCTGGAGTTTCGACGTGCGGGTGAAAG
Organism: uncultured Bacteroidaceae bacterium; assembly: GCA_964513825.1. Taxonomy (GTDB): domain Bacteria; phylum Bacteroidota; class Bacteroidia; order Bacteroidales; family P3; genus Pullibacteroides. The sequence goes on along the minus strand of CAZEOJ010000050.1, from coordinate 4,354 downwards.
CGGGGGCGCAAATGGTGGCGCCCTATTCCTTCTTCGAGTTCTTGAAGAAGGGGATGGATAAGAATCCCGCGGACTACAACATAAAGAATATGGGTTTGCAGATGCAGGCCTATGCCGAAATCGGCATCGGGTGCGCCCGCGAGCTCAACGAGCAATGGACGGTGGGCGGCAAATTCAAGTTCCTGGTAGGAGCCGCTTCGGCTTCGCTCCGAATCAAGGATATGCAGCTTTCTTTGAGCGACGAGGTGTGGAAGGTGAACAGCAATGCCGACATGCACGTGTTCGGACGGCTGGTGGATGCTGATTTTTCGGGAGACGGAACCCTGCCCGCGTTCCGTTTCGGCGGATTCTCGCCCTCCGGCTACGGAATGGCCGTGGATTTGGGTATGGAGTTCCGTCCCGCCTTTGCGAACGGGCTGCGTTTCTCGGCTTCCTTGCTCGATTTGGGTTTTCTCTGCTACGGCCAGGAAAGTGTGCGTAAATACGAGGCGCGGGGCGAGGCGGAGTTTACGGGTTTCGAAGAGCTCGGCACGGACATGGATTTGAGCGGAGAAATCGAGAACTTGACGGATGACCTGCTCGGGATGCTGGATTTCGAGGAGGTTTCCGTGTACAGAGGGTATGCGAAAAGGGTGACGCCGACCCTCAATTTTGCCGTGGAATACGGATTTTGGGGCAACCGTTTCAGCGTGGGGCTGTTGAGCAGCACCACGTTCTACGCCCTGCATCCCGAAAGCGAGTTGAGCGTGGTGGGCAACATCCACCCCGCCCGCTGGTTCTCGGTTTCGCTGGCCTATTCCTTTCTCGGCAACCGTCGCGGTTTAGGCTGGGCGGTCAACATCACGCCCAAATACGGGCTCAATCTCTTTATAGCGTCCAACTACACGCCTCTTTATGTAGGCAGATTCTTTATGCCGCTCAAGCGGGCACATGCGAACGTGCAGGTGGGGCTCACTTTCGCCATCGGCAACAACCGCCGTTGCACGTTCGGCGCTCCCGACTACGACAACAACGCTTTCCCCTACACCTACCGCTATCCCGAACTCAACAAGCCCAACCGTTACGAGCAATACGGGGAGGCCGACATGACCGACGATGTGTATAACTCCTGGTGGGATGACGAGGAAACGCCCGCCGTGCAGCAAGAGGCTTCTTCTGTGGAGAGTGCGCCCGCGGACGAAGAGAATGATGCCGCAGACGAAGAAACCGGAGCCGATGAAAACGAATAGCGATATAACGACAGGCCTTGCCGTGGTGGAATGTTTCGCTTCTTTGCAGGGCGAGGGCTTCCACAGCGGACAGGCGGCATGGTTTGTGCGTCTGGCGGGTTGCCGCAATGCCTGCGTTTTCTGCGACACGCCCCAATCGTGGGATATGGACGCTTTTTCACGGCGCAGTGAGGAGGATTTGGTAAGGGAGGCCGTGAGGAGCGGTTGCGGAAACTGTGTGGTGACGGGCGGGGAACCCATGCTGCACGATTTGGGCGGGCTATGCCGCCGTCTGCACGAAGCGGGCCTGCGGTGCTGGCTCGAAACCTCGGGTTCGGAGCCTCTTTCGGGCGAATGGGATTGGATCTGTCTGTCGCCCAAAAAAGGCGTGGAGGTAAGGGAGGAATACTATCGCAAGGCTTCCGAAATAAAAATCGTGATAGGTTCGGACGAGGATTTTTCCTTTGCCGAGGAACAGGCCTCACGCACGGGGCGTGACTGTCTGCGCTACCTGCAACCCGAATGGAGCGTCTCGAAAGAAATCACACAGAAAATCACACGGTATATTCTCAAAAACCCGATATGGCGATTGTCCTTGCAAATGCATAAATTTGCGGGAATAGCATGAAAGGAATCGGCATAAAAATCGGATGCGCGCTTTTGTTCCTGTGTCTGTGCGGCACGGGCACCTCTTTGTATGCCACGCATCAGAAAGCGGCCGAAATCATCGTCGAACATGTGTCGGGCTATACCTATCGCGCCAAACTCTACACCTACACGTTCACGCAAAGTCCCGCCGACCGTCCCGAGATAGAGATTCTTTGGGGCGACGGCACGATAGAGGTTCTTGCACGGACGGGCGAGGTGGAAATCGGAAACGATACCAAATGGAATTATTACGAGGGTCTGCATACGTATTCGGGGCCGGGCGTGTATGTGCTGAGCATGGAAGACCCCAATCGGAATTCGGGGGTGGTGAATGTGCCCAACAGTGTGATGACGCCTATTTTCGTTTCCACCACGCTCACGATCAGTCCGTGGCTGGGGGCGGGAAACAACAGCCCGGTGGCGACGCGTTCGCCGGTGGCCGACAATGCCTGCCTGGGGCAGCCCTATGTGCATAATCCCGACGCCTACGACCCCGACGGCGACATCATCACGTACAGGCTGGTGCCTTGCCGGGGCGAGGGAGGAAACGAGATTGCGGCCTATACCTATCCCTATGCCACCGACACGTTCTATATGGATCCGTATTCGGGCAATTTAGTGTGGGACGCGCCGGCGGCGCAGGGCGAATACAATGTGTCGTTCCTGATGGAAGAATGGCGCAATTCGATGAAGATAGGCGAGGTGACGCGCGATATGCAGATTATCGTGCGTGCGTGCGACAACACGCCTCCGCGCTTGGTGGTGCCCGAAGATATGTGTGTGGAGGCGGGCGAGCGTCTGTATTTTGAAGTGACGGTGCTGGATGCCGACGGTGATATGCTTTCGCTCGAATTCGGGGGCGAGTTGGAATTCGGAGGCCGCAGGGTGGGGCTGCAACTGCTTTACGGAACGGTGGATACGGCGGTGTACGGGTTCTTTTGGCAAACCGATCTCAAAGATTCGCGCGAGACGCCCTACACGATTTATTTCCGTGCGGAGGACAACGGCGATCCGCATCTGAGCATGACCGAGACCGTGCAGGTGAAGGTGATGGCGCCCGCCGTGGAATTTGCCCGCGCGGGGGTGGAGCAGGGGGGAATGACCCTGCATTGGCATCCCTCCGTATCGCCGCACGCCGCTTCGTATGCCTTGTATCGCAAGGATATGGACTTGGATGAGGTTCCGTCTGATTCCTGCCAAACGGGGCTTGCCGACAGCGCTTATTTTCTCTTGGCCGAGGTTCCTGTGGCCGATACCGCCTATAAGGATGTCAGCGTGGAGGAGGGACGGCGCTATTGCTATCGTATCTTCTCCGTCTTTCCCGACGGTTCCGAAAGCCGTCCCTCTGCGCCTTTGTGTTTGGAAACAAGCAATTTCGCCCCGCTTATCACGCAAATCAGCGTGGAAAAGACCGATGTTTCGCAGGGCGTGAACCGTGTCTGTTGGGTGGCGCCGCGCGACACGGGGAAGGTGGGGCTCGAAAACGGGCTGTATCGTCTTTACCGGGGCACCACGCCCGACAGTGTGGCGTTGGTGGCCGAGATACCTTTCGATTCGGCGGTCTGCTACCTGGATTCCTCGTTGAGCACGTCGCGCATCCGCTATTTCTATCAGGTGTCGTTAGACACTTTCGCTTCCTCGCGTTCTTCGTCGGTGTTCCTTTCGGGCATGGGGCGCGCGGGGCGTATCGATTTGCAGTGGGTGAGCACGCAGGCTTGGTATCAGAAGTATTTTGACGTGTATCGTCGCGAAAGCGGTGCGGAGGAATTCGGGCATGTGGCGCGGGTGGAGATTCCCGCCTATGTGGATGAGGATGTAGTGCCGGAAGTTTTGTATGAATATTATGTAGAGGCGGTGGGAACGTATGGTTCCGAGCGTCTTCCCGACCTGCTTCACAACCGCTCGAACGAAATGGAGGCGATGGCGTTGATGCCCGAACCTTGCGAACCCTATCTGTTCTTGTCGCAGACGGTTTGCGAGCCTCTCAAAAATGTGCTGGCGTGGCGTTTCGATGCGGACGGCGGGCTCTCCGCCGAGGAGGTGCAGGAGTGCGAGCGGGTGGTGGCCTATTACGAGGTCTACCGCCGGTGTTCTTCCGAAGACGGCTTCGCGTTTTTGGGAAGCACCTCCGAAAAGCGATACGAGGACAACGAGCCCGCCTCGCTTTTCTGTCAGTATCAGGTGGTGGCGGTGGGCAACGGGCAGGATGCCAAGACGCGGGAGAGCGGGATATTGACGGTGGATGATTGGGACTGTTTCCGCTACAATCTTCCGAATGTGTTTACGCCCAACGGTGACGGCGTGAACGATGTGTGGAGGGCTATCGATCCGCTGTTTGTGGAGGATTTTGAGATACAGGTGGTGAACCGTTGGGGGGTGGAGGTGTTCCGCTCCAAGGATCCTCTTTTTGAGTGGAACGGCAAGTTGGGGAACAAGGGGACGGATGTTCCCGACGGCCCCTATTTCTACTATGCCGAATTCTCGGCGCGTATCGAGGG
>CAZEOJ010000049.1:0-10449 GCA_964513825.1 uncultured Bacteroidaceae bacterium | reverse complement strand
CACGTCGAAACCGACACTACCCCCTCAAAGTAGCGCGTCTACCAATTCCGCCATCCGGGCAATGGAGGGCGCAAAGGTAGACTTTTTTTGATTTAAAACAAAACTTGCGGGGGGAAGTTACGAAAAAATCGTCTCTATCAAGGCTTCGAAAAGAGGCGAGGGGCGTTGCAGGGCTTTGTAGGCCTCTATGGCCTTTTCCCGGTAGAGCGACGCCTGTTCGCGGGCGAAGGTCTCGCCGCCGGATTGCTTTATCTTGTCTATGAGGTTGTCCAAAAGAACCTTGCACGTGCTTTCCGCGTCTTCGGGTCGGCCCTCGCTCTCGCCCAGGGTGTCCAGATCGCGGAAGAAAGTTTCCTTTTCCTGTGCGGAAGCGTGTTCCAACATATACAGCGCGGGCAGGGTGAGTTTGCCTTCGCGCAGGTCGTTGCCGTAGAGTTTGCCGCTTTGCGCGTGGGTATCCAGATCCAGCAGGTCGTCCCGAATCTGAAAGGCGATGCCCAGGTCGGTGCCGATTTCCTCGCACAGACGCATCTGTTCGGACGAGGCGCCGGCGGTAAGGGCCCCGCACCGGCAGCAGCAACGGAACAGGGCGGCGGTCTTGCATTCCACCACGCGGAAGTAGGTCCGATAGTCCGCCTGCGGGTTGCGGGCGTATTGCAGTTGGAGCAACTCGCCCTCGCTCATGTAGCGTATGGCCTCCACCAAGATGCGCAGCATCTTGTGCTCGCCCTTGTCGTAGGCTTTCAGAAAGGCATGGGCCAACAGGTAGTCGCCGGCCAGCACCGCGGTCTTGTTGCCGAAAAGGGCGCGTATCGAGGCGTTGCCCCTGCGCATGTCGGCCATATCGACCACATCGTCGTGCACCAGCGAGGCGGCGTGGACAATCTCCACCAGCGAGGCGGACAGATAGGCCTGTTCGCTCACCTCCTGCTGAAAGAACTTGTGGGTGATGAATACCAAGAGCGGCCGCAGCTGCTTGCCTTTCGATTTGAAAATCTGCCGGCAGATAGGCTCTATAATCGGAAAATCCCCTTGGATGAGGGTACGGAACTTCGCTTCGAACAAGCCGAATTCCTTGGAGAGTTCTTGATGAAGATCCGTAGCCATACTGTCTGTGTTAAACGGGCGCAAAGTTAGCGAAATCCTTTTATAGACGGCTATTTCTTGAGACTGAATGCCAAGGCGTAGAGTTTGATTTGTTTGAGCATGGCAGTCAGGCCGTTGGAACGGGTGGGGGAAAGGTGTTCCTTCAAGCCGATCTTTTCGAGGAAGTCGGTGGGCGCCCCCACCACATCCTGCGGGCTCTCGCCCGAGAAAACCTCTATCAGCAGCGAGGCGATGCCTTTGGTGATCACCGCGTCGGAATCGGCCTCGAAATACATCTTTCCGTCTTTGAGTCCGGCCTTGATCCATACCCTCGACTGACAGCCTTTGATCAGGAGGGATTCGCTTTTCTCGCTGTCGGGCAATACAGGACAGTTCCGTCCCTTTTCAATCAATAAATTATAACGGTCCATCCAATCTTCGAAAGCGGAGAACTCGTCGATGATCCGTTTCTGTTTTTCCAGTATGCTCATCTTAATAGCCGTATTTCTCTTTCCACAGATTCCGTAGCCTCGCCCGCATCTCATGCTCCTTGGGGTTGTCGCCCGGTTCGTAGAATACCGAACCTTCGAGGCCTGCGGGCAAAAACTCCAGGTCGGTAAAGTTGCCCTCGTAGTCGTGCGCGTAGCGGTAGCCGTCGTGATAGCCCAGATCTTTCATCAGGCGGGTGGGCGCGTTGCGCAGATGCAGGGGCACCGGCAGGTCGCCCGTCTCCTTGATTTTGGCCAAGGCATTGTCTATGGCCATATACGAAGCGTTGCTCTTGGGCGAGCAGGCCAGGTAGACCGCGGTCTGACTGAGCGTGATGCGGCATTCGGGATAGCCGATCTTGTGCACCGTGTCGAAGCAGGCGTTGGCCAGCAGCAGCGCGTTGGGATTGGCGTTGCCTATATCTTCGGAGGCCAGGATGACCATGCGCCGCGCGATGAATTTGACATCCTCGCCCGAGGCGAGCATCCGCGCCAGATAATATACCGCCGCATTGGGGTCGCTTCCCCGCAACGACTTGATGAAGGCCGATATGATGTCGTAGTGGTTCTCCCCGTTCTTGTCGTAGACGGCCAGGTTCTGCTGGATAAGGTCGGTGACCGTCTTGTTGGTGATGACCCATTCCTTGATTTTGCCCTCGTTGCCGAGACGGATGCCCTCGCTCACCACCAATTCCACGGCGTTGAGCAGCTTGCGTCCGTCGCCGCCCGAAATCCGTTTCAAGGCCTCGCTCTCTTTAAGGATAATCTTGACGGGCGTGAAGCGTTGCACGTGTCGGACGGCCCTTTCGAGCATGGTGTCGGTTTCGGCGTCGGAAAGCGGTTGGAGCACATATACCTGACAACGCGAGAGCAGGGGGGATATGACCTCGAACGAAGGGTTCTCGGTGGTGGCGCCGATAAAGGTGATGGAGCCCTTTTCCACCGCGCCCAGAAGCGAGTCCTGCTGCGATTTGTTGAAACGGTGGATTTCGTCGATGAACAGAATGGGACGGCCCGATTTCCGCAGGGCTTCGGGGCGGGCGGCTTCGGAGGCTTCTTCGTCGGCGAAGAGCGAGCTGCGGCGTTGCAGGTTCTGTTTCTGCACGGCCTCGGCCTTGTCGAGCACCTCGCGCACGTCTTTCACGCCCGCCATCACGGCGCTCAACGTAAAGAACGGACGGTCGAGCGATTTGGAAATCAGATAGGCCAGCGTGGTCTTGCCCACGCCCGGCGGCCCCCACAGAATCATCGAGGGCAGGTCGCCCGAAAGTATCGCCTTGCGCAAGACCGCATCGGGACCCATAAGGTGGGTCTGTCCGATATATTCATCTATGTGTCGGGGCCGTAGCTGTTCGGCCAAGGGCGGGTTCATGGAAAACGTATCACTTAATATCTGTGCCTGCGGAACGGACGGGCTCGCCGTCAGGCCAGCAGGAACACCGTATTCATTTTATGCAGCCGGCAGCCTTGCCTGCGCCATTGCTCCACCGTCATGCTGCGTATATACTCTTGCGCCGAGGAAATCTCGCTGGCCACGCACAACCGGGTTCCGGCGTGGCAGACGTTCACGATAGCCTCCCACATGCTTTGGCTCCGATAGGGCGTCTCTATGAAAATCTGCGTCTGCCCGGAGCGCGTGGCCGCTTCCAGCCGCCGCAGTTTCTCGTCGCGTTCTGTCGCCTTTACGGGCAGATAGCCGTGGAAACAGAAATTCTGTCCGTTGAAGCCCGAGGCCATGAGCGCCATGAAAATCGAGGAGGGGCCGCTCAAAGGCACCACCTGCCGGCCCGTGCGGTGCGCCCATTCCACGGCCAGATTGCCGGGGTCGGCCACGCAGGGAAGCCCCGCCTCCGACATCACCCCTATATCCTGCCCCGAAAGCGCGTCCGAGTCCACCTCCTGCCTGGCCAGAACCTCCTCCAACGAGGCTTCGCGCGTATGTTCGTTCAACTCCACGAACACCACTTCCTCGAACGCCACCCGGTAGCCTATTTTACGAAGAAACCTCCGTGCCGATTTCACGTCTTCCACGAAAAAGGCACGAAGGTGTTGTATACGTTCGAGATAGCGGGCGGGTAGAACTTCCTCGAAGTCCGTGTCGCCCAAGCAGGTGGGCAACAAAAACAATTTCATCAACTCTTGATTTTTTTCTCCAATTCCTCCACCATCAGCTTGAAGTTCTTGTCGGTCTCAAGAAGGTTGTTCACCGTCTTGTAGGCATGGAGCACGGTGGCGTGGTCGCGCTTTCCGCACTGCGACCCGATGGAGGCCAACGAAGCCTTGGTGTGCTTCTTGGCGAAATACATGGCCAGCTGACGGGCGGTCACCACCTCGCGGCGACGGGTATTGGAGTTGATCATGTCTACCGGCAGGTTGAAATGGTCGCAGATCACCTTTTGGATATAGTCGATGGAAATCTCCTTGACCGAATTGTGCACGATCTGGTCAATCATCTTGCGCGCCAGCTCCATAGTGATGGTCTTCTTGTTGAGGATAGACTGCGCCAGGAGCGAGTTGAGCACGCCCTCCATCTCGCGGATGTTGGTGGAGATGCTGTAAGCGATATATTCGATGATGTCCTGCGGCATTTCCACACCGTTGGATTCGAGTTTCTTCTTGAGGATGGCGATGCGGGTCTCCACCTCGGGCACGGCCAGATCCGCGGCCAACCCCCATTTGAAGCGCGAGAGCAGACGTTGTTCGATGCCCTGCAATTCTACGGGCGGTTTGTCGGACGAAATGACAAGCTGTTTGCCGCTTTGGTGCAGTTGATTGAAAATCTGGAAGAAAGCGTCCTGCGTTTTCTCCTTTCCCGCAAGCTTGTGTATGTCGTCAATCAATAAAACGTCAATCAGTTGGTAGAAATGCGTAAAATCGTTGGTGTTCTTTGCGTTGCAGGCCGTCACAAACTGTTGGGTAAAAAGTTCGGCCGACACGTACAGCACCGTCAGGTCGGGGTGGTTCATCTTGGTCTGAAGCCCTATGGCGTTCATCAAGTGGGTCTTACCCAAACCTGTGGGACTGTGGAGGAACAGAGGATTGAAAGCCGTCTTGCCCGGATTCTCGGCGATGGCGTAGCCGGCCGAACGCGCCAGACGGTTGCAGTCGCCCTCCACGAAATTCTCGAACGAAAGGTTTTCGTTCAGTTGGGAGTTGATTTTTATCTTCTTGATTCCCGGAATGATAAAGGGATCGGGTAACTGGTCTCTGGAGGGTACGGGCATGACGATGGATGGGTTTCGGGTCTCGTTTTTAAAACTGCTGGGCACCCGGAGTCCATAGGGATTGGTGGAATCCATCACCATAGAGTATTCCAAACGGCCTTCGGGACCGAGCGTGCGGCGGATAGTGGAACGGAGCAGGGACACGTAGTGTTCTTCCAACCATTCGTAGAAGAACGGACTCGGCACCTGTATGGTAAGGGTATGGCCTTCCAGCTTGACGGGTTTGATAGGCGCGAACCACATGCGGAAATTGTTGGAGTCGCCCAGGTTGTCCCGAAAAATCTTCAGGCACTCATTCCATACACTTATATAGGTTTGTTCCATTTTCGTTGAATGCATATCGGTTGGGAAAGCGGAAAGCCGGATTCAAAAGCTTGTTGATAAATAAAGTTGTCAACAACCGATTGTTCGTTTTTCCGTGGTGCAAATATTGGTAAAAAAAAAGTAAGAAAAAAATGATTTCGCTCTTGTTTTTTATGAAAATTTAGTTAGACGTTTTGGGCGAAAGAAGGCGCGAAAAGCGGTTTTCTCATGTAAGTGTTTGATTGGTATCGGGCTTGTTTCGGAGCGGATGTTTCGGCGGGGAAAGGGTCGGTTCAAACTTTTTTTTGCGGACGGGTTTCCGGGGATGTTGAAAACATTTTTTCCGGAGGCGGGGAAGAAAAATTTATGAGGTGTTGATAAAAAAGAAAAGGGTCTGTACGCTTGGAAAGTTCTCCGACGCATACAGACCCTCTCGGTATCTCGGTTCAGGCCTACTTGGCGTAGTTCACCGCCCGCGTCTCGCGGATGACGGTGATTTTGATCTGTCCGGGATAGGTCATTTCCTCCTGAATCTTCTTCGACAGGTCGAGCGAAAGCTGGCAGGCCTGGTCGTCGGTCACCTTGTCGGCGCCCACGATAACGCGCAGCTCGCGGCCGGCCTGAATGGCGTAGGTCTTTACCACGCCGGGATAGGAGAGCGCCAGCGATTCCAGATTGTTGAGGCGGTTGATATAGGCTTCCACCACCTCGCGGCGCGCGCCGGGGCGCGCGCCCGAAATCGCGTCGCACACCTGCACGATAGGCGAGATGAGATTGGTCATCTCGATTTCGTCGTGGTGCGAGCCGATAGCGTTGCAGACCTCGGGGCTTTCCTTGTATTTCTCGGCCAGTTTCATGCCGATGATGGCGTGCGGCAGTTCGGGTTCGTTGTCGGGCACCTTGCCGATGTCGTGCAAGAGCCCCGCGCGTTTGGCGATTTTGGGGTTCAGACCCAACTCGGCGGCCATAGTGGCGCAGAGGTTGGCCGTTTCGCGCGCGTGCTGCAAGAGGTTCTGCCCGTAGGAAGAACGATATTTCATCTTACCTATCATACGGGTCAGCTCGTTGCTCATGTTCAGGATACCCAGGTCGATACAGGTGCGCTTGCCCACTTCCATGATTTCCTGCTCTATCTGCTTCTGGGTCTTGGCCACCACCTCCTCGATGCGGGCGGGGTGGATACGTCCGTCGGTCACCAGTTTGTGCAACGAAAGACGGGCGATTTCGCGGCGTACAGGGTCGAAGCCCGAGAGGATGATGGCGTCGGGCGAGTCGTCGATGATGATTTCCACGCCGGTGAGCGACTCCAAGGTACGGATGTTGCGGCCCTCGCGGCCGATGATGCGGCCCTTGATTTCCTCGTTCTCGAGATTGAACACCGACACGGTGTTTTCGATGGCGTGTTCGGTGGCGGTGCGCTGAATGGTCTCGATGATGATTTTCTGCGCTTCCTTGTTGGCGGTGAGCTTGGCTTCGTTGATCACGTCCTTGATCTGGCTCAACGCCTCCGACTTGGCCTCGTCGCGCAAGGAGTTTATCAACTGCGACTTGGCTTCTTCGGCCGAAAGTCCGGCCACGGTTTCCAACTGCTTGATATGCTGGGCCAGGCTCTTGTCCAGTTCCGACTGTTTCTTGCTGACCACCTGCAATTGGTTGTTGAGGTTCTCTTTCAACGAACTCAATTCGTTGTTCTTGCGTTGCACCTCTTCGAACTTGCGGTTGATTTCGTTTTCTTTCTGTTTGATTTTGTTTTCTCTGCCGGCTATGTTGCTGTTGCGCTCCTGTACGGCCTTTTCGTGTTCGGCCTTCATCTGGAGGAACTTTTCCTTAGCCTGAAGCAGTTTCTCTTTCTTTATGATTTCGCCTTTTTCTTCGGCTTCCGAAAGGATTTTTTTCCGCTTGCGTCTGAGCAAGAAGGAGGAGATCAGGGCCCACGCGCCGCCACCGACGGCAAAGGCCACGATCAAGAGTGCAGGATTATCCATATTGTATGATGATTTTTGCCTATCGAAAGCAAGTGCAGAAAAGGGAGAAAAACCGCATGCCCTATAGAGCTTGGAAAACTCCGTCTCTATATATTATGGGGCGGCCTGTTCTTTCGGGCTTCTTATGTCTCCAAAGGAGATTCCGCAAACCGGAGCCTGCGGAATAAAGCCTGCCTTCCCGAACTTGAGCGCTTCCCCAACGTTTAAAATGTTGAGTTTTCAAACTGATGGTGAGCGATGCGGTTCTTCTCTTTCTTCGGCGCGAAAACGCCCGGAGGATATTATAAGGAAAGACTGTTGTCTATCTGTCTCAACTTCTCCAACAATTCCCGATCTCTATAGGCTATGCTCTTCTCGTGTTTCAACGCGCTCAAAGTGTATTGCAACGACACCATCGACAACAAGTCCTGGTTGTCTTTGAACGCATAATTCTTGGCATAACTCCGTACCTGTTCGTTTATTCTGGCCGCCGCTTCCCGGATCAGGGGCTCGTCGTCGGGACGAACCATAAGCTTGTAGGGTCGCTCGCAGATGGTTACGGTTATAGGTATCTCGTTCATTTTTCGTTGTCCAGAAGCATCAGGCACCGGTCCACTTCTTTGATGAGCCCGTCTATGACGGCCTGCGCCCGTTGCCTTTCCTGCTTATCTCCGTTACGGTTTAAGCTGCCGCTTACCTTCAATATGCTGTTTTTATTCTCTAATTCTTTGGTTTTCTTTTTCTGCATGTCGAGCATCGTCTCGGCCTGGTCGAGCCGGCTGCGGAGCTGACGGTTTTCCAATTCCAACTTGTTTAGTTTGGAAACCAGTTGATTGGCTTTTTGTTCAATGTCCGAAACCAGGTTCTTCAATGCGTCCACGATAACTCGTCTATGGCAATTGGCAAATGTACGAATAATTTTCTTTTGTTACCCCCTAACACACGTGCAGGATGCGGAAGCAGAGTTCGTCGAGCAGTTCGGCGGGTTCGAGCGTGCTCTCCACCCCCTTCGATTTGAGGTCGTATTCCTTGAGCAGATGAAGGATGAACGCCGTCTCCTTATAAGAATAGGCGCGGGCGCCGCCTTCGTACTGCGCCAGAAAGAATGGAGGCACTCCCAAGGCGGCGCTCCATTCCGAGCGGGGGGTGGCGCGGCGGGCAAGGTCGTGTATCTGGATAATCTTCGAGAAGAAACGGTACAGTTGAATCATAATCAACGGGAGCGGGGCGTTTTTGGGATTGCCGGCCATATAGAGGCAGATTTTCTTGGTCTGCACGGGGTTGCGTGCGCCCAAGGCTTTTTCGAGGGTAAAGACATTGTATTCCTTGTCGATGCCTATATGGTCGTGGATATGGTCCTCGGTAATCTCGCTCCCTTGGGGAAGATTGACGAAAATCTTCTGCAATTCGTTGGCAATCTGATTGAGGTTGCTGCCGATGGATTCGCACAGCAGCGCCAAGGCCGATGCCGAGATCTTATAGCCGTTCTCGGCGATATGGTTCGAAATCCACGGGGCGAAGTCCTTGTCTTTGAGGGGTGCCGACTCGAAGCTCATCCCCACCTTGTCTATCAATTTGAAGACGGCTTTGCGCTTGTCTATCTTCTTGTGCTTGTGGCACAGCACCAGGCAGGTGGTGGGAATGGGTTTGTGCAGGTATTCCTCCACGCTGTCCCAACGGTCTATCACCTGCGCTTCCTTGATGATGATCATCTGGAAAGGCGCCATGACGGGAAAACGTTTGCAGTTGGCTATCACGCCTTTGAGACCGGGTTCCTTACTTTTGAGGTCCTGCCCGTAGAAAACGCTGAAATCAAACTCTTTCTGCATGTCGTCCAACACCTGTTCGAATTGGGCGGTGAGTTTGTCTATATAATAGTCCTCCTCGCCCCACAGCAGATAGACGGGTGCGAGTTTGGCGCTCTTGATCTGTTGGCTTATCTGGGCAAAGGTCTGACTGGGCATGGCGGACAACGTTTTATTCAAAAATACCGATTCCCTGACGGATCAGGGCTATTTCCCCGCCCGTGCAGTCGAGCACGGTGGAATACTGTATCTTGCCGATGCCTCCGTCTATCACCAGGTCCACCTGCTTGTTGTAGCGTTCGTGGATGAGTTCGGGATCGGTGAGGTATTCGGGTTCGTCTTCGGGCGCGTCCAGGGAGGTGTTGAGCAGGGGTTCGCCCAAGGCTTCGAGAATCTGCTGCACCACGGGGTGAGAGGGAATGCGGATGCCCACGGTCTTCTTCTTGCTTTGGAAAAGTCTGGGCACCTCGTTGTTGGCGTTCAGCACAAAGGTGAAAGGGCCGGGAACGTGACTTTTCATAAAGCGGAAGAGGCTGTTGCCCAAGGGGGTGGTATAACGCGAAAGCTCGCTGATGTCGCGGCAGAGCAGGGTATAGGAAAGGTCTTTCTTGTCGTGGAGCTTGATTTGAGCCAGGCGGTCGAGACTTTGGAGGTTCGACAGGGCGGTGCCGATGCCGTAGACGGTGTCGGTGGGATAGATGATCAATCCTTTCTGCCGCAGGCACTCCACGATATGCCGGGTCTGTCTTTGTTGTAGTTCCTGTCCGTAGGTCTTCAGTAACATAGGGCGTGCGTTTGGGGCAAAAGGGCTTGGGTAAAGGGCATAAAAAAGGGTAAGCTCCTTACATCGCACCGCTACAACCTTCGTACCCTTGCTGCCTTCCGGCCCTGGGGGAGTAGAAAGGAGCTGGTCGTGTAAGACTTACCCAACGGCAAAGGTACATCATTGGAACCAATCTACAAAGAACTACACGTATCCGTGCCTGCCGCCCAAGAGGAAATTCACGCCGAAATAGGTTATCAGCACGCATAGAAAGGCGATAACGGCAAAGGTATGAAAGACGGCGGGGCGGTTCAGGGAGGGAAAGGATTTTTCGTGCAGGGCGAAGGAATAGACTAGGAGCGTAATCAACGCCCATACTTCCTTGGGATCCCAGCCCCAGTAGCGCCCCCAGGAGACATTGGCCCAGATGGCGCCGACAAAGATGCCCGCCGCCAGGGTGAACACGGCGGGGTAGAGCATGAGACGGCCCACGACCGCCAGCCGCATCGAGGCATCCTTGTCGCGGAAACTCAGCCATAATCCGGCTATGCCGTTGAGCATCATAAAGGCGAACAGCGTATAGGAAATCATCACCAGCATCACATGAATGGAGAGCAGGGGAGAGGAGAGCACCGGCATGAGCGGCGTCATCTGCGGATTGGAAGCGCCCATCATCGACACCAGCATCGCCAGTCCCGACACGAAGAAGCCCAGGGGCAGCAGGAAATCGGCCTTGCGGTAGAACAGCAGCGTGGCCAGAGCGGCGAACCAGGCAATCATCTGCATGGTTTCGTAGCCGTTCGAGAAAGGCAGGTG
>CAZEOJ010000048.1:0-10600 GCA_964513825.1 uncultured Bacteroidaceae bacterium | reverse complement strand
CGCTTTCAACCGGCCACCCCGAACCATAAAAAAAGGCTGCGCAACGCGCAGCCTTTTTTATCAAGAGAATCCCACCGCTTATTTTCCGAAATATCTGCGGAACAAGCCGGCGAAACCCTTTCCGTGACGGGCTTCGTCCTTGGCCATTTCGTGAACGGTGTCGTGAATGGCGTCCCAGTTCATTTCCTTGGCACGTTTGGCGATACGCATCTTGTCGGCGCAGGCACCCGCTTCGGCAAACATACGCTTTTCGAGATTGGTCTTGGTGTCCCAAACCACATCGCCCAGAAGTTCGGCGAACTTGGCGCAGTGTTCGGCTTCCTCGAACGCATAGCGCTTGAAAGCCTCGGCGATTTCGGGATAGCCCTCGCGGTCGGCCTGACGGCTCATCGCCAGATACATGCCCACTTCGGTGGCTTCGCCCATAAAGTGGGTGTTGAGATCCTTGCGCATCTCATCGTCGGTGTCCTTGGCCACGCCGATCGTGTGTTCGGTCACGAAATTCAACGCATTCTCGTCTTCCACCAGTTCCTTGAACTTTTCGGCGGGAGCACCGCATTGGGGGCATTTGGCGGGAGGATTGGCTCCCTCGTACACGAATCCGCATACCGTGCAGATCCACTTCTTCGTTTTAACCATAGTTTTGTTTTTAAAGGTTTATATTGTATTTACGGGTTATTCATTCACCGTCACCTTTTCCAAACCCGTTTCGGTGAGGCGGAGAAAGAGTATGTCCGTGTCTTCGAAACCCGGCAGGTCCACGCGGGCGTGCGGGTGGAAGAAACGTTGCGGGGCGTCGGCTTCCTCGGGGTCAAGATGACGCAGGAAGTCGGCGTTGTATTTCAAAAGTCGGTCCAGGAGCCACGCGAACGAGGTGTAGCCTTGGTAGGACAGATGCGAGGGGAGGGTTTTGTGCAGCAGGTAGTGGCGTTTGGCGAACTCCTTATAGGTGGCATCGTTCTCGTTGGGCAGGAACGTGGTGTAGATGGTGAGGTTGTTTTGCAGGAAATAGCCCAGCTCGATGGTGGAATAATCCAACCACGAAGCCGGCGCCACTATCGTGATGTTCTTGCTCTGACGCAAGGGCAGCACCGTCTTCACCGCCGTGATTTCCTTGGCGTAGAAAGGCACGATCACATAGGGCGTGGAAGCGGGCAGTTCCGAAAGTTCGGTCTCGAGCTCGGAGGAGTACATACGGTATTCGGCCGAGGGCAGAAGTTCGAGCATTTTCCGCGCTTTCTTCTGTTCGGAAGGTGTGGAGTCGGACAGAATCAACACTTTGGCTTTGGGATGATACTGTTGGATGAGCCGGGCGATAGCTCTGCGTTGCGTCTGGAAAGAAGCGCACAACTGCACGAAATAGGGGTTGCGCGCCCCCATCGAATCCCTTTCGGAAACAGGGTGAACGACAGGGATATGATGCAACGCGGCGAAACTGTCTATCTTCGGGAACTGCATCGCATAGGCCGCCGCCATGATGACATCGGTGCGGGCGAAGGCGGAATCCTGCAGAATCCCGTCCAGACGGTCGGGCGATTCGGTGAGGTCGTAGACTTCAAGACGCAGGAAAGGCGCGGGGGCGGCTTCCTCGGTCGGCACGCTGTCCGCTACGGAGACCTGTTCGGCAAAGAACCCGGGGTCGCGGTGTTCGAGCCACGCCAAGCCCGCACCCTCCATAAAGGGCAGATAGATATAGGCTCTGCGGTTGTCGGGCGTGGAACTGTAGAGAGGCAGCATCAGGGCGATGTTCAAGGTGTCGCGGTAGGCTTTCACCTCCAAGGTATCCAAAACCGCTTCCACTTCCGTTTCCGTAAGCAGGGTGGAATCGGACGGAACCGCCATGCCTTCCTCGCTGTCGCTCCGATCGGCCTCGGCTTCGGCACGGTCGGAATCCTGTATGTCGCGTCTTTCTTCCTTTAACTGCTCGTCTTGCAGCTGCGCCTGTTCGCGTTCCACCTGCTGCCGCTCCAGCAAGGCCACCGCCCACGGCTTGCGCCCCTCGAAAGGAAGCAGGTTCACACCCTCGGCCACCAACGAAGCCTTGAAAGGAATGTAGATATATTCCTCAATCTGCACCTGATTGTCGGGCGAATCCTTCAGCATGTCTTCCGCCGAGGCCTGATACGCCTTTCCGATGGAATACATGGTATGCCCTTTCTGTACCTGATGCACAAAATACACCTTGCCCGCGACGGTGTCCACATAGCGCGAGACATACACGGGAGAAGCCTGAAAGCCTGTGGGATTCTGCGCCGAAACCCACATCGGCACCGAAAGCGTCGAAAAGAATACAGCCACCGAAGCGACCACCTGTAAGAAGTTCTTCATACGTGCAGCGTGTAGTTTAACAATATGCGAATTTACGATTTTATCGGCATTTGATACAACTAATCTTTTCCCACCACCCTTTCCACGACACTTTCGTTTCCCGAAAAGTCGCGGGCTATGATTTTCAGGCGGTAGAACGAGCCCGGAAGCGGGTTCAGCACCCCGTTGTCGCGCAGCACCGAGTAGGGGGTGGCCCCTTTGTTCGGCATCACCCACGCTTTTTCGAGCCTCTTCCTGGTCTTGGCGTGGAAGAGCGGGTCGAGGTGTTGCAGGATATTGCTGTAGAGGGCATCGGAAACCTTGTCCAGACGATAGAAGGCCAAGGTATCGGAATCTATCAGTACCGCCAATTCATATAAGCCGTAGTGAAAAGGCATGTGCTGGATCGAGTCCAACGAGCACAGGCCGAAGGCGCAGGGCCCGTTCACCCAGAGCGTGTCGGGCAGGGCGTCGGTCCGATAGTAGGCCGACACCGCGTCGGGGCCGAAAGGCAGCAGGGTGTCGGCGGGCAGATCCAGACAAAAGGCGGGTTCGAGGGTGTTGCGCGGTGAAATCCTTTTGAACGACGCGGTGTCGGCCTCGAACAAAAGATCCCCGTAGATTTCTTCCAAGGCCTGATACATCGCCTTGTCGTAGGCGGGCGCATCCATAAGTACCTCACGCATACAGGAATCGATAAAGGCCTCCTTGGGAGGAAGCGGAAAGGATAAGGCGGGCGTGTGGAGGCGGGAGGATTGATACACCGCCATATAATAGAGGACAGGGGGAATGGAGTCGGGGATTTCCAGGCCGAAGCAGGCGGGATTGAGGCGGAGCGAATCGCGGCGCATTTCCAGATGCAGGTGCGGCCCACCCGACGAACCGGTGTTTCCCGAGAGGGCGATATGACGTTTGGGCGGCACCTTGATGTGCAGGTTCTCCAACCGCACCTCGGAGTTGCGGTTCTGACGCTGCGCCTTGCGGATGCGGCCCTCGAGCCCCATGCCGAATTTGGAAAGGTGGGCGTAGAGCGAAATCAAACCGTCCTTATGCTGCACATAAAGCGCTTTTCCATAGCCTGTTCTCGATACTTCGGCGCGGATGATACGCCCCGGCGCGATGCCGTATACCTTGATGCCCTCGCGTTGCAGGGTGCGGAAGTCCATCCCCCCGTGGAAGTGCGTGGCGCGCAGTTCGGCGAAGGAACCCGAGATTTCGGGCGTGATGTCCATCGGATAGCGGAAAAAGAGCGTGTCGGAATGTTTCCACGCTCCGGTGTTTTTTTTCTGTGCCAGCGTGCGGGGACAGAAAAGACAGCCCCACAGAAAGACCAGCAGGGATGCCCAAACCGAGAGTTTCCGCATGTCAATTCGATTTTCGGGCATGACGGATGTTCTTTTCCATACCGGGCCGGCGATAGCCCTGCGCCTGCAGGAAGCTGAATATAAACTGCGCCTGCTCGTTTTCGTTGCGTGTGATGCACAGCATGGCCCAGCCGTAGAGCGCGTCGTATTTCCTGTCCGACGAAAGGCGGCTGAACAACGACACCGGGGCAGGCACATAACGCGCCAAATCCAACGTGTCGAAAAGGTCGAGCGCCTGCCGGTAGGCATCCACCCAAGCGGCGATGTCTGTTTCGGGAACCGACAGGGCCTGCGCCATAGCCTGGCGGTACAGCGTCCAGTTCCGGTATATGGCCACGGCCTTTTCCAACGCCACCGTATCGGAAGGGCAGGAGGCGAATTCCTTCGCCCTGTTTCGGGTGCACAGCGCGTGCAGGTTCCGCAGTTCGGCTCCGGCGGTCTCGAAATTGCCGTAGGAGAGTTGACGATAGAATTTTGCGTAGGCGTCCTGTTCCTCCTTCCTCGATTTGCGGCAGGCGTCCTCGTCTTTCTTTTCGCTGTAATCGATCAGGATCTGCTGAATCTGCATCTGCGTGGAGAGATCCTCGGGACGTTGCCGACGGTAGGTGTCGAAAGCGTCGACGGCTTGGGCATACAGGGCTTCGGCCTCGCTTTCCTTGTTCGTCCAGAGATTGTAGACGGCTTTGTTGACAAGCTGTTCCACCGCCGCAACCGAAAGGGAGGCATAGGCGGCCTCGAAGTCGGCATCGGGTTTGAACGCGTTGTCGGCGGCTATGCGGGCGGCCGAATCCAAAAGGGCGAGCGCCTGCGGAAAGCGGCGTTTGGCGCGCAGCAGGTTCGCCTGCTCCACACAGGCGGCGTATTGTCCGCGGGCCTGGGTGAGCGCCGTCCCCGAGGGGGCTTTGGGTGTTGGCATGGGCTTCGGGCTCGGTTTCGGTGCGGGGGCGAGCCTGGGCTGCGGTGCCTCCTGCGTTTCGGAAACGGCGGAAATCTCCTCCGTTTCTTCGAGCGCCACGGTCTTGGCGGATAGAAAGCGGTTCCAGTCCTCGTGCATATCCTGTTCCGCATCATAGGCCACGGGGAGCTGTACGGGCAATCCCGTTTTCTTCACGATGTCGTCCACCAACGTGAGGTAGTAGTCGCGTTCGTCGTCCTCGGCCTCTTCGGCGTAGACAAGGTAGCGGCAGGCCAGACGGTAGAGCAGGTCGAGCGAGGTGTTGACCCCGTTCATGTGCGCCTCGTTCTCCTTGAAGAAATCGAAAGCCATCATGGCGTATTTCTGCACCATGCGGTCCTGATTCTGCCGCCATACCTTCTCGGCTATCGCCATATACGAATCGTAAAGCCCCTGATACGCCCGGTTCTCCAAGAGCTTTTCTTTGTAGAGAAGACGGTGGAGGGGAAAGGACATCCTGCAATAGCGCCGTATCAAGCCATACAGATCCAGCGCGTCGCGGCAGCGGTTGTCGTCGATCATCTTCTCCACTTGGAGCAGGAGCGTGTCGTAGGTGGCCTGCGCCATGTGACGCACCTTGGGGTTGGAGGCGTATTCCTGCAAGGTCTGGTTGAGGTAGCGCAGACAGGCTTGGGCGTTGCGCTCTCTTTTGAGCAGGTGATTCATTTTGAACACCACGGAGCGTGCATAGAAGCGGTTGTGGAGCAACGACTTATCAATAGACTGCATGGCCGCTGCGTAGTCGGGGGCGGGTTGGTTCACCGCCTGCAGGGCCTCCATGTAATAAAGGCTGTCGATATGGGTGCGCATCGCGTCGAGGGTGTTCCGTTTGAGACGGAGGGCGGCCGACACGGGCGCGGGGGTGGGCAGGCCGGCGGCTTCGCGCGCGGCCATTTCCTTTTCGATGGCGTCGAGACGGCAGTCGGACACGGGCAATGCCTCCAAAGGCGAAGTGGGGATAAGCCGGATAAGCTGCACGATACTGTCTGTTTCCCGCGGGCTCAGAGAGGTCTGCGCCGCGAGCGGAGCGCCAAGCAAGGCAAACCCGACCGCAATCTGTAACAACAGGAATCTCCGCCTCATCTTCTATCGTTTTTCTTCCGCGTAGGCGGCAATGATTTTCGCTACCAACTTATGACGCACCACATCGCGCGCATCCAGGCGCACAAAGGCGATGCCGTCCACCTTCTTCAAGATGCTTTCGGCCTGCAGAAGCCCCGAAGACTGGCGGGGCGGCAGATCCACCTGCGTCACGTCGCCCGTAATCACGAATTTGGCGTTCTTGCCCATACGGGTCAGAAACATCTTCATCTGACTCTCGGTGGTGTTCTGCGCTTCGTCCAGAATCACAAAGGCATGGTCGAGCGTGCGGCCCCGCATAAAGGCCAGGGGCGCGATCTCGATGATGCCTTCTTCCAGATAGCCCAACAGTTTGCGATAGGGAATCATATCGCGCAACGCATCGTAGAGCGGCTGCATGTAGGGGTCGAGCTTCTCTTTGAGGTCGCCCGGCAGAAAACCTAGGTTCTCGCCCGCCTCCACGGCGGGACGGGTCAGGATGATGCGCTTCACTTCCTTGTCTTTCAAGGCTTTCACAGCTAAAGCCACCGCCGTGTAGGTCTTGCCGCTTCCGGCAGGGCCCACGGCGAACACGAGGTCGTGGCCGGCCACGGCTTCCGTCAGCTTTTTCTGATTTTCGGTGAGGGCACGGATAATCTTGCCGTTGGCACCCGCCAGGATATAGCCGTGGCCGGCCTCGGCCTGCCGGTGCATCTCCTCGGTGGAGGCTTTCTTTCCGTCCTCCTCCAAAATATTCTCGATATCGCTGTCGGAAAGACGGTTGAAATGCTCGAAATGAAAGAGCAGCAGCTTGATTTTCTCCTCAAAGTCTTTCAGACGGGCTTCGTCGCCCATCACTTTGAGCAGATTGCCCCGCAAGACAATGTTCAACTGGGGAAAGTAGCGGCGGACGCGGTCGAGGCGTTCCTCTTCCAGCCCGAAAAGGTCGATAGGGTGGTGCGGCGCTATGTCGACGTAGATTTCACTCATAATTCTTCTGCAAACTTACTCTTTTTTCCCGTTTTCCGCACGGTTCATCGGGTGATAGCGCTCGATGGTGTCCTGCAGGTAGCGGCGGTCGAGGTGGGTGTATATCTCGGTGGTGGTGATGGACTCGTGCCCGAGCATATCCTGCACGGCACGCAGGTCGGCGCCTCCCTCTATCAGATGCGTGGCGAAACTGTGGCGGAAGGTGTGCGGGCTGACGGTCTTGCGGATGCCCGCCTCGGCCACGAACTTCTTGATGAGCCGGAACACCATGATGCGCGAAAGGTTTTTTCCGTAACGGTTCAGAAACACGATGTCCTCGCAGCCTTTCTGCACCTCTATGTGGCAACGGTCGAGGTCGATGTAGTCGCGCACCTTCCGCATGGCCGTATGCCCCACCGGCACCAGACGCTCCTTGTCGCCCTTGCCGAAGATGCGGATGAAGCCGTCGTTGAAGTAGAGCATCGAAATCTTGAGCGACACCAGTTCGGAAACCCGCAACCCGCAGGCATACAGCATCTCGAGCATGGCCAGGTTGCGGCGTCCCTCGGGCGTGGACTGGTCGATGCCGGAGAATACTTTCTCTATCTCCTCATAACTGAGCACATCGGGAAGATGCCGCTTGAGCTTGGGCGTCTCGACCAATTCGGCGGGCGATTGCTCGATCACCTTTTCCAAAACCAGATAGTTGAAGAAACTCTTGACCCCGGCCAGGATACGGGCCTGGGAGGTAGGGCTCATGCCCAGATCCAGCAGGTAGCCCATGAAACGCTCCACCTGTTGCAGGGAAATTTGCGCAAAATCCACCTTCGGTTCTTCGTCCGGCTCCCCGTTCCCTTGCGCGCAGAATTGCAGGAACAACCGCACATCGTGCCCGTAGGCCTCCACAGAGGCGGGCGAAAGATGCCGTTCCAGTTGCAGATAGGCCGAAAAGCCTTTCAGATACGCGGACATGGACTATTGCTTGGCCGCGTCCTTCCGGGCATTGTCTTCTTTGATAAAGGTC
This sequence comes from uncultured Bacteroidaceae bacterium, assembly GCA_964513825.1. GTDB lineage: Bacteria > Bacteroidota > Bacteroidia > Bacteroidales > P3 > Pullibacteroides. Next base: position 2,922 of record CAZEOJ010000048.1, on the reverse strand, counting down.
TGAATCTGACGGGTGGCCGTGCGGGGATTGGCGATAGAGGCGCAACCGTTCACACAACCTCCCTGACACACCATGAATTCGATGAGGTTGGGCTGACCCTCGCCGCCGCAAGCCTGTTCGATGGTTTTGAGGCTCTTGATGACGGCCTTGTCCACCCCGTCGATAAAGAAAGGACGGATGGCGTCGGGATTCTTGGCATAGTGTTGCACCGCCTCGGTAACCCCTTTCGTATACGGGAATCCACGGCCCGAATTGTCGATTTCCACCAAAGGATCCTCCTCGCATTTGAGCACGTCGATTCCGGCGGCCTGCAACATGGCGCCGAGCTCCTCGTAGGAAGCCACCCAGTCGATGTCTTTCGACACCATAGTCTCGTGCCGTTTCGACAGACAGGGAGCGAAGAATATCGTCACGCACCCGGGGTCGCGTTCCTTGACCATCTGCGCGGTGAACATCACCGGCGTGGGCGTGTGCGACACATAGGGTTGGATATGAGGCAAATGCTTGCGAACCAATTCGGTGTAGGCGTGGCAGCAGGAAGTGGTCATGAATTTCTGCTGGCCGCCCGCCACTTTCTCCTCGAATTCGGCGGCTTCGGTCTTGGCCGTCATCACGGCACCCTCGGCCACTTCCACCACTTCGTCGAAACCGAGTTTCTTGATAGCATTCACAATCTTGCCGGGCGAGGCGGGGAACTGCCCCATGATCGAGGGAGCCACCAGCGCCACCACTTTCTTGTCGGATTTGAGGGCGCGGTAAATCTCCACGAGATAGGTCTTTTCCATAATGGCGCCGTAGGGACAGGCCTCACGGCAACGGCCGCAGTAGATGCACTTGTTCTCATCGATATGTTCGATGCCGTGTTCGTCTTTCGAAATGGCCCCCACCGGGCACGACTGCTCGCAGGGCACCGCCTGATAGATGATGGCGTTGAACGGACAGGCCTTCATGCAAAGCCCGCAGCTGACGCATTTGGAGGGGTCGATGTGCGCCTGATGATCGATCGTGATGGCGCCCTTGTTGCAGGCGAAGGTGCAGGGGTGACCGACACAGCCGTGGCACATGTTCGTCACCACATAATTGACCTGCACGCACGAACTGCACGCCAGGTCGACCACGGTGAGGATGGCTTCGGTCTGCTCCTTGCGTTCCTCGGCCTGACGGGCGTAGTCGGACAGCGGGGTCATCTCGTCCTTCTCGTCACGGATATCATAGCCCAGAATGGCCATGAAGCGGTATTTGAGCACGGCGCGGTCTTTATACACGCAACAGCGGCTCACCTCCTTGCCGTAACGGGGACGCATGATATAGGGAACCCGGTCTATCTCCGAGCGCAGGGTACCGTTTTGAATCATCTTGCAGACGCGCGTAAGCAAATCGCGGCGGATAAGCATCGACTCGTTGTAAGCCATTCTAACTTTCTGTTTTAGTTGTAACTTATTGGCACAAAAAACAAGGGGACAAAGATACGGTTTTTATAGCAACAAGCCTAATGTTTGCGGCGTTTGATAAGTTCCACCACAATCTGCACGGCATTGGTGGCCGCGCCCTTGCGGATGTTGTCGGCCACCACCCACATATTGAGGCCGTTCTCCACCGAGAAATCGCGGCGGATACGTCCCACAAACACCTCGTTCTTGTCGTAGGCGTAAATCGGCATGGGGTAGAGGTTGCGCGAGGGGTCGTCGACCACCACCACGCCCGGCATCTCGTCGAGCAGTCTGCGTATATCCTTCAATTCGAAACGCTTGCGGGTCTCCACGTTCACCGCTTCGGAATGTCCGCCCGAAACAGGCACGCGCACTACCGTGGAGGTTACCTGTATATCGTTGTCGCGCAGAATCTTGCGGGTCTCGTTGAGAAGCTTGGTCTCTTCGGTGGTATAGCCCTGTTCGTCAAAGTCGCCGCCATGAGGCAACACATTGTGGTGAATGGGGTGCGGATAGGCTTTGAGCGGGCTTTCCTCGCCCTTTTCCTCGTATTCCATCTGCGTGAGCCCCTTGATGCCCGAACCGCTCACCGATTGATAGGTGGCGATTACCAAGCGCTTGATTCCGTAGGCTTTGTGAATGGGATGAAGCGCCATGACCATCTGAATCGTGCTACAATTGGGGTTGGCGATGATGCGGTCGCTGTCTTTCACCACATCGATATTGATTTCGGGCACCACCAGAGGCACGTCGGGATACATGCGCCAGGCAGAGGAATTGTCCACCACCGTGCAGCCCTTTTCGGCGAACAGCGGGGCGTATTGCAGGGAGGTGCCGCCTCCGGCGGAGAAAATGGCGTAGTCGGGGCAGGCGGCGATGGCGTCTTCCACCGAAACCACTTTATGTTTCCTGCCCGCGAACGCGATTTCCTTGCCCACGCTCCGCACGGAGGCGGCGGGCAGAAGTTCGATATCGGTCAGTCCGTATTCTTCCAGCACCTGCAACATCTTGGAGCCCACCAAACCCGTGGCTCCCACAACGGCAATCTTCATTGTTGATAAATTTTATTCGTGTGTATAATAAATATTTATGACGCCACTTGCAAATTTTTTTCCTCGTTTTCTTCGATAAAATCCGCTTTCGGACGATATATAAGGAAAACGCAGGCGCCGCAAGCGCGTCGGATGCGACGACAAAAATACAAAACCGAACGAACAAAACAGTACGAATGAAACGGACAAATTTCTTTAAATTTATTATTATCATCTGCGCGGCGGTTTCGGGCGCGGGTGCCTCCGCCACCGCACAGTGGCGGGACGATTTTTCCACGGGTTTGCGTCTTTGGCAGGGCGATACGGCTTATTTCGCCTGCACGGAGCAGGGCTTGGCGAGCCGGGGGCCTGCCGAACCTTCCGACATCGGGATACGGAGGGCGTTTTATCGCGACAGCCTTCCGCAAGACTCGGCTTTCTGCATCGAATTCGCCCTCGAT
>CAZEOJ010000047.1:0-10614 GCA_964513825.1 uncultured Bacteroidaceae bacterium | reverse complement strand
CTCGAGGTGTATCAAGACTTTGAGCAGGCGGTGAGCGGCTCGGGGGAGCACTTTCGGAAACTGCTGGAGGGCGGCTACCCGCAATGGGCGGCCTTCTCGAACGGCATCCTCGGCGACGAAAAAGCCGTGATGTGGCTCCTCGACAACGGCTATCCCGAAATGGGCGTGCTCGCGAACGGCATCGACGACGAACCCCACGCCCTGCAATGGCTCAGAAATCACCCCGACCCCTTCTACTACACCTTCTGCCAAGCCACCAAAGAAGACACCTTCGCCCTGGCCCACCTCAAAGAACACGCCCCTCTCTTCTATAAACTCGCCCTCATCATCGGCAAAGCCATGCGCCTGAGAATCAAAACAGAAACCTTTTGGTATAAGATAAAATGGTAGAAACCGAATAGACAACACTCCGATAAAAAAAGGCGCCCTTACGGGCGCCTTTTCCATTTCTGATTCCGAAACGGTTATTCGGCAGCGGGAGCCTCGGCGGCAGGTTGCGCCGGCTTTTCCTCGCGGGGAAGAGCCTCCTTGACGATAATCGTACGGCCTTCCCATTCGGCACCGTCCAAAGCGGCGATAGCCTTGCGGGCAGCCTCGTCATCGGGCATTTCCACAAATCCGAAACCTTTCGAACGACGGGTGCCGCGTTCGGTGATGATACGGGCATCGCTTACTTCGCCGTATTCGGAAAAGATTTCTCTCAAGTTTTCGCTACGAACTTTATAGTTCAGGTTAGCACAAAAAATGTTCATAAAAAAACTAAATTATTAAGGGTTACACGCCGCGAATGTAATGTTTTTTTTCAGACTGACAAAATCCCGTCTCAACACTTCTCCCCGAGATTCAACTCCTCCCAGGTAGGGTAACGCGCCCATTCCCGCCACCGCACCGCCTCCCCCTCCGCATCATCGCAACGCTCCCAGCAACGGAATTCCAAACCATTGGTGATGACCACAAAACGCTCTTTCCGAAGAAGATTATAACGCAACGCCTGCTCCAAGACCTTTTCGCTCAACGCCACCGAAGGCCGCTTGCACTCGATGAGCATCACCGCCTCGCCCTGCCGGTTGCGCACCGCCAAATCGCAACGCAACTCCTTTTGATATAGCCTTATAGGAAGTTCGCTGCCGATATAACCCAACGGCACGCCGCAGCTCTCCTGCAAGAAACGGATCACAAACTGCCGCACCTCCTCCTCGGGAGTGAGCACGATGCGCTTCTTGCGCACAGGATCGAAAACGGTAGGTTTCGGCATCGTTGTCATCTTATCACGACAAGCCAAAAATACGCAATCTCGTAAAAAAATTTGTACCTTTGCGTCCTTGTATATTGTGTATAGCATATAGTTATATGAAAAACAGTCGTTTACTCTTCCTTATAGGGCTTGTGTTCCTGAGCCTGCCCGCCGTCGTATCGGCACAGGACGCTTTTTTCTCGAACGAGAAATCGTTTCATTTCAAGCCTCTGCGACAATCGAGCTGCTTTATCCAAGGGGACGAGGTGCGGCTGAACCTCTACGGCGCGGACAAGGCGCACAGCGGCAAGTTCCGCATTCCCACCGAATTGATGTATCGTTATATCTATACCGATACGGTGAGCGTGATCGGGAAACTCGACCCGCTGGTAATGGCGCGTGTGGAAGACTTTGCCTATGTGTCGGAAATCTGTCTGAAAGCGCAGGCCGACTGCCGGCTCAACTATAAGACGTGGAAAGCCTCCACGTTCGGCACCTTGTGTCTGACTATCGTGAACCCCGTGGCCGGTCTGGCCCTCGCCATTCCCACCACGATGACCCCGCCGCGCATCGAGAACCTCGGTATGAGCGATGTGGATATGCTTCAAGAAGACATCTATTTCTATACCTACCGCCGCGAGGCCAAGAAACTCAAAAGCAAACGCGCCTGGGCGGCCTACGGCATCGGCCTCGGCGTGCATCTGGGCATCGTGTTCGGCATCATCGCCGCCGTACAATAGGATTTATCCTTTCAGAATCTCGCGACAGAGGGCCTCGGCCTCGAACACATCGCGCACGGGAGCGAACACCACGGCCAGTCTGCCGCTTTTCATCTCCTGCAACTTGCAAGCCTGCGGGTGGTTCTGCACGTAGGTGAGAATCTTCTCGAAGAGAGAGGATTGATAGTATTCCGACTGATCCTGCGCGGCGAAAACCGCCGTCATCTTCTCCTGCTTCAACATCACACGGTTCCAGCCGGCCTCCTTGGCCATACGCCGCAAGGCAATGGTATGAATCAGGGCGCGCGTGGACTCCGGCACCGGCCCGAAACGGTCCTGCAAGGCCTCGTAAAAAGCCTTCAACTGCGCGTCGGTTTCCAAGCCGTCCAACTCCTTATATAAAGACAGCCTTTCGGTGATATTGCTTACATAGCGGTCGGGAATGAGCATCTCCAAGTCGGTTTCTATCTGACAGTCGGAAACGGCGAAGCCCTCCGGCGCGGTATGCTTGGCCACCTCCGGATCCTTGGCCCATTCCTCCTGCCGCAACTCCTGTATGGCCTCGTCCAAAATCTTCTGATACATCTCGATACCTATCTCGCTGATAAAGCCGCTCTGCTCGCCTCCCAGGATATTGCCCGCACCCCGTATGTCGAGGTCGCGCATGGCAATCTGAAAGCCCCCGCCGATTTCGGAAAACTCCTCCACCGCCCGCAGACGCCGTTTGGCTTCGGGCGTGAGCAGGTGTTCGGGAGGTGCCAGGAAATAACAGAAAGCCTTTTTGTTGGAACGCCCCACCCTGCCCCGCAGCTGGTGCAGTTCGGCCAGGCCGTAGCGGTGCGCGTTGTTGATGATGATCGTGTTGGCGTTGGCCACGTCCAGACCGTTCTCCACGATTTTGGTGCACACCAGCACATCGTATTCCCCCTCCATGAATCCCAGCATGATTTCTTCGAGCCGGTCGCCCTCCATCTGTCCGTGAGCCACGGCGATATGGGCGTCGGGCACAAGACGTTGCACCATGCCCGCCACCTCCATGATATTCTCCACGCGGTCGTTCACAAAATACACCTGACCCCGCCGCCCAAGCTCGTACATCACCGCGTCGCGGATAAGTTCCTCGCCGAAAGGCCGCACCTCCGTGCTCACCGGGTATCGGTTGGGCGGCGGGGTCTGGATGATCGACAGATCCCTCGCCCCCATCAGCGAGAACTGCAAGGTGCGCGGAATGGGCGTGGCCGTCAGCGTAAGCGTATCCACACTCACTTTCAAGGCTTTGAGCTTCTCTTTCATCGCCACCCCGAACTTCTGCTCCTCGTCTATCACCAGCAATCCCAAATCCTTGAACTTCACATCCTTGCCCAAGAGTTTATGCGTGCCGATAAGGATGTCCACCTTGCCCTCCACCAAACGTTTCAAGGTTTCCTTCTGCTGCTTGGCGGAGCGGAAACGGTTGATATAGTCTACCGTGCAGGGAAAATCGGCCAAGCGTTCCGAAAACGTCTTGTAGTGTTGATAGGCCAGAACCGTGGTGGGAACCAGCACCGCCACCTGTTTGCCGTCGCACACCGCCTTGAACGCCGCCCGCACCGCCACCTCGGTCTTTCCGAAACCCACGTCCCCGCATACGAGACGGTCCATAGGCTCGCGGCTTTCCATATCGCGCTTCACATCGTTGCTGGCTTTGAGCTGGTCGGGCGTATCTTCGTAGAAGAAAGACGATTCCAATTCGTGTTGGAGGTAGGAATCGGCCGAGAACGCATAGCCTTTGGCGGCCTTGCGCTTGGCATAGAGCTGTATCAGCTCGCGCGCGATGTCCTTGACCTTCTGCTTGGCCTTGTTGCGCTGCACCGTCCACGCGCTGCTGCCGATGCGGTCGAGCACCGGCGCCACGCCCTCCTTGCCCGTGTAGCGGGTCATCTTGTGGAGCGAGTGAATGCTGATGCGGAGCACATCATTATCTTTATAAACCAAACAGATAGCCTCCTGCTCGCGCCCGTTCACCGTCACTTTCTCCAAGCCCGCGAAACGCCCTATGCCGTGGTCGATGTGCATGATATAGTCGCCCGGTTTGAGGCTGTAAAGTTCCTTCAACGTCAGCGCCTGGCTGTCCTGACGGCGGGGCTGCACCACAAAACGGTGATAGCGCTCGAAAATCTGATGATCGGTAAAGCAGGAAATCTTGAGCGCGGCATCCACAAAACCCTCGTTGATAGAGAAAGGCAACGGGATATAGCGGACGGGGCGCGCGCCCTCCCCTTGCGAGAGTTCGAAGAAAACGCGGTCGAGGCGTTGGAACTGCTTGGGGTTCTCCGACAGGATGAACTGCCGGTAGCCGTGGTCGACCCCGTCGCGGATGCAGTCGGCCAAGAGGTCGAACTTCTTGTTGAACACCGGCTGGGGCTGCATGGCGAAATCCACCTCCAGCGAGGGCGTGCGGCGGAAGCGCAGGCCGGTTTCGAACACCGTGTGCGCGTTCAGGGCCTTGTCCAGTTCCTCGGCCGAAAGATAAAGTTCCTCGGGCGGCGTGCGCGGCACGGTCTTATCCAATTTCTCATACACCCGCCTCGCCTTCTGCAAGGCCTCACCCAAGGCCTCGAACGCACTCTGCGGGTCTTCGACCCAGACGGGCGAACCGGCGCCGAAATACGAAAGGAAGCCCACCCTTTGCGTCACAGGGGCACACTGCTGGATATCCGGCACCACCGACACGCTTTCGTGACGGCGCACCGAGAGTTGCGTGCCTACCTCGAAACTGCGGATAGACACCACCCTGTCATCGTCGAATTCGATACGGAAAGGCAGCTCGTCCGAAAACGAGAACACGTCGACGATGCCGCCCCGCAACGCATACTCGCCCGGCGTGGACACGAATTCCACCTGACGGAAGTGGTATTGGTCGAAAAACTCGCTCAGGAAGTCTTGCGAAAGGTTCTCGTTCACATGGATGCGCACGGCCATCGAGGTCAGCTGCACGGTGTTTATCACCTTCTCGCTCAGGGCTTCCGGATAGGTCACCACGCGCAACCCCTTCTGTCCCGAACGCAGTTTCTCCAACACCTCGGTGCGGGTGAGCACGTTGGCGTTGTCCACGTTGCCGGTATCGTAGGGATGTTTGTAGGAGGAGGGATAAAAGAGCGTCCGTTTGGCTTTTGTGCCGCCCTCGGGATCCTCGCCCGAAAGTTTTTCGAGGTCGTTGCAGAAATAGGCGGCCTTTTCGCGGTCTGCAAGGATAAAAAGCTGGTTTTCTTCAAAGTGTTGGGATATGACCTGCGCCACCACCGCCTGTCCCGAGCCGACAAGACCTTTGAGCGCGAACACGTTCCCCTCCGTTCCCTGAGGCCGGGCCTCCATGCGCGCCAGCACCTGTCCGAGCCGTGCGTCCCCCTCGTATATCGAAAGCAAATCTTCTCTCTGCACGTTGTGTAAATTAAAAAGGAAGCAAAAGTAATATTTTGGCTTGGAATTTTCGGGCCCCGCCGTATTGCGGATATCGGCAAAAATGATAGATTTGCGGGCTTTTTTCCGAAGGCTTTTTGAAACCCCGCTTCGGAGGAAAGACGCATAACCCTGCTTACCTTATGAAAATTGTCATCGCCGGTGCGGGAGGGGTGGGCTCTCATCTTGCCAACCTGCTCTCGCGCGAAAAACACGATATCGTCCTCATCGACCCCGATGAATCCAAGCTCGAGGCACCGGGAAGCCGACTGGACCTGCTTACCTACAACGCCTCGGCCACGTCCATCCAGACGCTGAAAGACGCCGGCGCGGGCACGGCCGACCTGGTGATCGCCGTCACCACCGACGCCAGCCGCAACCTCACGATCTGTATGCTGTCGCATACCCTGGGCGCCAAGAAGACCGTGGCGCGCATCGACAACGCCGAATACCTCGACTCCCGCTACCAACGCTACTTCATGGGTATGGGCATCGACTCGCTCATCTACCCCGAACGCCTTGTGGCCCAGGAAATCGCCGATTCGATGAAGATGAGCTGGGTGCGGCAATCGTGGGAGTTCCACGACGGCGCGCTCGAACTCATCGGCGTCAAAGTACGTCAGAACGCGCTTATCCTCAATCAGAAACTCAAGGATTTAGGAGCCGGCGACCTGCCTTTCCACGTGGTGGCTATCAAGCGCCGGGGCCGCACCCTCATTCCCCACGGCAACGACATGATTCTGGCGGGCGACCTGGTCTACTTCATGACCATGCAGAAAGACCTGTCGCAGATTCACGACCTCTGCGGCAAGGAGGGCTACGAGGAAATCAAGAACATCACGATTATAGGCGGGGGCGAAGTGGCCGTACAGGCCGCCGAGGTGATTCCCGACCATATGGCCGTCAAAATCATAGAGATAAATGAGGAGCGCGCCAAACAGCTCACCGCCCTCGTCAACGACCGCGTGATGGTGATTCACGGCGACGGACGCGACATGAGCCTGCTGGTGGAGGAAGACATCAAGAAGACGCAGGCTTTTGTGGCGCTCACGGGCAATGCCGAGGCCAATATCCTGGCTTGTCTGGCGGCCAAACGCATGGGCGTGCGCAAGACGGTGGCCATGGTGTCGAATTTCGATTATGTGGACATGGCCGAGAGCCTCGATATAGGTACGATCATCAACAAGAAGACCGTGGCGGCGGGGCATATCTATCAGATGATGCTCGACGCCGATGTCTACAACCTCAAACGGCTCACCGTGTCGTCGGCCGATGTGGTGGAATTCATCGCAGGGCCGAAAGCACGTGCCACCAACAAGGAAATCAACGATCTGGATTTACCCGAGGGCGCCACTATCGGCGGTCTGGTGCGCAACGGCGAAGGTATCCTTGCCAGCGGCTCCACCCGTATCGAGGAGGGCGACAGCGTGGTGGTGTTCTGTGTGGATATGGATGTAAAGAAGTTGGAGCGTTTCTTTAAGTAACCTATGCTAAATTTCAGATTAATATCAAAAATACTTGGCGGTATAGTCTACATCGAAATGGTGTTGCTCTTCGGGTGCACGCTCATGGCGTTCTTCTACGAGGAGTCCGACTTGGAGCCTTTCATCCTCTCCACCCTGCTGGCCTTGGGCGCGGCCTTGCTGCTGAACTTCGCCGGCCGCAACGCCTCCAAGGTGATGAGCCGCCGCGACGGGTATATGGTGGTGTGCCTCACCTGGATCGTCTCTACGCTCGTGAGCTCGCTCCCTTATCTTTTTTCTCATGAGATACAAGGCTTTACAAACGCCTTTTTCGAGAGTATGTCGGGGGTGACCTCCACGGGGAGCACGGTGATGGACAATATCGAGTCCTGTCCGCACGCCCTGCTCTTTTGGCGCAGCCTGACCCAATGGATAGGCGGTTTGGGTATCATCTTGTTTACGTTGGCGCTGCTTCCCGGTATCAGTATGGGCGGCAACCTCCGTCTTTTCGCCGCCCAATGCACGGGCCCCCTCCAAATGAAAGTGCAGCCCCGCATCACCGACACGGCCAAATGGATTTTTACGGTCTATCTGTTTCTGACGGTGGCCTGTGCGTTCTGTCTTTTCTTTTGGGGGCACATGACGGTTTTCGACTCCATCAACCACGCCTTCACCTGCATAGGCACCGGCGGGTTCTCCACGCATCAGGACAGCATCGCCTTCTATCATTCCCGCTCCATAGAATATATCCTGATCGTGTTTATGTTTTTGGCGGGGATAAACTACAATCTGCTTTATTTCTTTGGATTGCGAGGGAAATTTAAAGTATTGTTTAAGGATACCGAATTCAAGTGGTACACGCTCTTTTTCGTGACGGTGAGTCTGTGCTGCGCCCTGTCGCTCTACTTCGAAAACGGCTTCTGCCTCGAAGAATCGCTGCGCGCCTCGGCCTTTCAGGTGATTTCGTTGAGCACCAGCACGGGCTACTGCTCCAACGACTATATGCTGTGGGCGCCTAAGTTGTTGCCTCTCTTGTTTTTGGCCATGTTCATCGGGGGCTGTTCGGGTTCGTCGGCGGGAGGATTCAAGACTATCCGGGTGGTGATGCTGCAGAAGCTGGCACGCAACGAAATCAAGAAAATCATGCACCCCAACGCGGTTTTCCCCTTACGTATCAGCGGACACGTCATCTCCACCTCGGTCAAGGTTACGTTGGGCGCTTTCACCGCGCTCTATTTCGCCACCTTCTTCGCGGGCTGGCTGGCTTTTATGATTTGCGGGGTGCCTTTTGAGGAAGCCGCCGTGGGCAGTATCTCCTGTCTGAGCAATATGGGGCCGGGCCTGGGGTCTATGGGCCCCGTCTATTCGTGGAACGGGCTGGGGCTCGGTGCCAAATGGGTGGCCTCGCTGCTCATGTTCGTGGGCCGTCTGGAACTGCTGAGCGTCTACGTCATCTTTACCCGCGCTTTCTGGAAGAGCAGCGGGGTGTGATTATTGCCACGCACCACGGGCGGTGTAGATTTTTTCGATAACGTCCACCACGGCAAGCCCTTCGGTGGCCTTGCAATCGATCTCGGCTCCTTCTGTCAATACTTTCACCACGTTTTCAATCACATAGTGATGATTCTGCGCCGAACCCTTATAGGCGCCGTAGTCGTTGCCGGGATTGGTGGGCGGCAATTCGGGCATCACGTAATCCTTGATATGGCAGAACTCCACCTTGTCCATATACTGGCCGCCTATCTTCACGCTACCCTCGCTTCCCAACACCAAGAGCGAACTCTCCACATTGGCGTCGTAGGCCGCCGTGGAATAGTTGAGGCTGCCCATTCCGCCCCGCACGAAGTCGAAAGACACGATGCCCGAGTCTTCGAAAGCGGTGAGCCCCCGATGCGTGAAACTGTCGAAACGGCCTTTCACGTTCTGTATATCACCGAAAAGCCACACCATGATATCGATGAAATGGCTGAACTGCGTAAAGAGCGTGCCTCCGTCCAGATCGGCCGTGCCGTGCCAGTTTCCCGGCGTGTAGTAGCGGGCGTCGCGGTTCCAATAGCAGTTGAGCTGCACCATTTCGATTTTCCCCAAACGTCCTTCTTGCACGAGGTTCTTTATCCATACCGAGGGGGGCGAATAGCGGTTCTGCATCACGCAGAAGGCTTTCTTGCCTGTCTTCCGTTCGGTTTCCACCACGGCGCAGGCGTCGGCCACAGTGAGCGCCATAGGCTTCTCTATCACCACGTTGAACCCTTTTTTCATCATCTCCACCGCAAGCGGAGCGTGCAGGCCGTTGGGCACGCACAGGCACACGACATCGAGGTCGGGATGTCGGGAAACCATTTGTTTATAGTCCTGATAAAAAGGAACTTGATAGTTCTCTATGCCGAGGGTTTCGCGGGGTGCGAGGTCGCAGAGGGCGGCAAGACGCGCCCGGGTGTTGCGGAAAATCATCTCCGCATGTCGTTTGCCGATATGTCCGCAGCCTATAACGCCGAAATTTATCATCTTCCTGTAGTTGTTGGACACAAATTTAACGAAAATGCCGTAACTTTACGCTCTGGGCGCCTCCGGCGGAGATTTACTATTTATTATGTACTATTTACTGAATAGACAATAAGCAGTAAAAGTAGCGGAGAGCGCGAGGGAAAGCGGCGGATAGGAAGTCGTCTTTTTTGCGAATAAAGCAAGCGAAGCGCAGCGTCCTGGAGCAAAAAAACGAGCTTCCGTACAGCCGCGTGCGGCGGGCAAAAATTAGTAAATAATAAACAGTACATAGTAAATTAATAAATAGTACATAGTAAATGAAAAACCTCCTATTTGCGACGATAACCGCCATACTCGCGCTCCTCACCCTCACCTCCTGCCACCAGGAAGTGTCCGTCCTGCCTGGCTCCGGCGGCAAGACCTGCGAAATCATCGTCATCACCCCCAAACCCACCTGGAACGGTAGCGTCGGCGACAGTCTCCGCGCCTATTTCGGGCAGATTCAACCCGCCCTCAACCAGCCCGAACCCCTATTCAGCCTCGTGCAGATAGACCCCGCCGCCTTCAACGAAAGCAGCATGTTCCAACACCACCGCAATATCCTGATTGTGGAAATCGACCCCGCCGTCACCGAACCTAAGTTCGAAGCCCGCCAAGACCTGTGGGCGTTTCCGCAGATCGTCATCAAGTTTACCGTGCCCGATATTCCCGCTTTCAACACCCTCTACACCCCCCGCAAACAACAGATGCTGGCATTGTTCTATATGAAAGAATACCAGCGCATTCAAAAAGTATTCGCCGAAAGCGAGCAGACCGATATCACCGAACGCCTCCGTCATCAATACGGCTTCCGCATGATATTCCCCGACGGCTTCGGCTTTGCCGCCGCCCAAAAGGATTTCGGCTGGATACGCAAGGAAAGCAAGGACTACGGACAAGGTATCCTTTTCAGCGTGATGCCCTACAAAAGCGTTCATGATTTTGACTTGCAGAACATTATAGAGAAACGCAACGCCATGTGCCGCAACGTGCCCGGTCCTGCCGAGGATTCGTATATGACCACCGAACTGCATTGGGACGAGTTCTATCCCCAATCCAAGGTGATAGATCTGAATGGCTTGTATGCCGTCGAGACGCGGGGACTGTGGAGGTTGGAAGGCGATTTCATGGGCGGCCCGTTCGTGAATTACCTGATTGCCGACACCACCCGGGGGCGCCTGATTATGGTGGATGCCTATCTCTATTCGCCCCGCAAGCCCAAGCGCGACTTGCTCCT
>CAZEOJ010000046.1:5179-10962 GCA_964513825.1 uncultured Bacteroidaceae bacterium | reverse complement strand
CCAAGGACCAAATGATTATGAGTCACCTACTCTAACCGACTGAGCTATGGGGCCTCTCTTCTCTACTATGAAAAAGTGGGGGCAAATTTATACATTTGCTTTAGAATAACCAAGACGCTTCTTATGCAAAATACAAGCGTGTTCCGTTTCGGGGTGCTGGCGGTGGGCGTGATGCTGGTGCTGGGGGCTTGCCGCAGGGTCGACAGGACGGCGCCCGATGCTGTCGAGGCGCATCTTCGACACGGGGTGCTGTATGCGGCGCTCGAACCCGACGAAACCGATTATTTTCTGTACAAAGGCTATCCTATGGGCTATCATCTGGAGTTGTTGCAGATGTTCTGCCGCGAAAAGGGATGCCGTCTGGTGGTGCACGACGGGGGAAGCCTGCGCGAACAGATGCGTATGCTCGACGAGGGCGAAGTGGATATCCTCGCCTCCAACCTCAACATCAACGAGACGCGGGCGCAGAAACTGCGCTTTGTCCGTCCTTTCTACGAGTCGCGCCAGGTGCTGGTGCAGCTCAGGAAAGAATACCTGCACGACAGTCTCCTTTTTGTGGACTCGCTCGCGCAGCTTTTCGGAAAGAGCGTGGCGGTGCGCAAAAACAGTGTCTTTGAGGAGCAGGTGCGCGCGATGAACCGTCAGCATCATCCCCGCCATATCCATGCCGTGGGCAGCGAGAGGACCGAAAACGAACTGCTCAACGATGTGGCGCTGGGAAAGATTCCCTATACGGTGGTGTCGGACAACAAGGCGCGGCGGTTCGCCCTCACCCACCCGCAGATAGACGCTTCGGTGGTGCTCTCCGACCCCCAGCCCGTGGCCTGGGCGGTGGCCAAGGGACAGGACAGCCTGGCGGCCCTGCTCGACCTGTGGATAGATTCCATGCAACGCAAGGGCGGGCTGGACTATCTCTACCACAAATACTACGAACTGCCCCACCGCGCCACCGGACGCAGTGTGGAGGCGGGTTTCCGCAAGGTGGATTCGGTGAACCTCCGGCATCGGCAGAACCATTTTGACCGTCTGGTGGAGGCGGGTATGCTCGAAGCCTCCGACAGCGCTTTCGTAAAGAAGAGCCGCCGCAGCGGAAAAAGCGAGAGATACACCCGGCGGCAGATTTCGCCCTACGACAAATTATTCAGGAAATACGCGGGGCAGATTGACTGGGACTGGCGGCTGCTGGCCTCGCTCGTATATCAGGAATCGCAGTTCCAAAGTCATTTGGTGTCGAAGAAAGGTGCGGTGGGACTGATGCAGATGATGCCCGCCACGGCCAAACGCTACCATATCACGGTGCGGTCGGGCGAGGAAGAACAGATCAAGACCGGCGTGCGCTATATCCAGTCGCTGTACGGGTTCTTTCCCGACAGTATCCCCGAGCCCGACCGCACCCGCTTTGTGCTGGCCTCGTACAACATAGGGCCGGGCCATGTGCTCGACGCGCGGCGGCTGGCCGGGAAATACGGCGCCGACCCCGACCTGTGGTACGGAAATGTGGAAAGCTGGCTCCTGAAGCTGTCCAAGCCCGAATACTACACCGATTCGGTGTGCCGCAACGGACGGGCCTACGGCAAACAGACGGTGCGGTTTGTCAAAGACATAGAGGAGCGCTATATCCACTACAAGAATCTGGTTCCCTGACGGGGGATAAACAAAGACGCGCAAAAAAAAAGGCCACTTGTAAATAAGCGGCCCTTTTCTTATTAATACAACAGACTATCCCTTGTAGAAGGGCATCTTGACGACCACAGCCTTGAGCTTGCGGCCGCGCACGTCGATGAAAATCTCGCTTCCCGTCTTGCTGAAAGCGGTCTTTACATAGGCCGTGCCGATAGCCTTGCCGAGCGAAGGCGACTGCGAACCGCTGCACACATGGCCGATGACATTGCCTTCGGCGTCGCAGACCGGATATTCGGCGCGGGCGATGCCGCGGTCGACCATCTCGAAGCCCACGAGCTTGCGCTGCACCCCTTCGGCTTTGAGTTTCTCCATCTTGTCGCGGTCGATGAAGTCGTTGCCGGGCACCATTTTGGTGATCCAGCCCAAACCGGCCTCGATAGGCGACGTCTCGTCGTTGATCTCGTGTCCGTAGAGACAGAAGCCCATTTCGAGACGCAACGTGTCACGACAGCCCAGACCGCAGGGCATGATGCCGAATTCCTTGCCCGCCTCAAACACCGCGTCCCAAATCTTCTTGCCGGCGGCGTTGGGGAAATAAATCTCGCAACCGCCCGCACCCGTATAGCCGGTGGTGGAGAGAATCACATCGGGCACACCCGCGAACGTGAGACGCTTGAAGGTGTAGTACACCATGTCTTCGATAGGGGTGTCGGTGAGTTTCTGCATGGCCTTGAGCGCCAGAGGCCCCTGCACGGCCAACTGCGAGATATCGTCGGAGGCGTTGTAGAGTTCGGTGCCTATCTGCATACCCATCTCTTCGGCGTGCTGCTTGTACCAAGCCCAATCCTTGTCGATATTGGCGGCGTTGGGCACCACCATATAGCTCTCGGCGGTCTCGCGGTATACGAGCATATCGTCCACGATGCCGCCTTTGCCGTTGGGCACGGTGGTGTACTGCACCTTGCCGTCGGTCAGGGCCGCCACGTCGTTGGTGGTGAGGCGTTGCAGAAGCGCGAAAGCCTTGGGTCCCTTGATGTAGAACTCGCCCATGTGCGATACGTCGAACACGCCCACTTTATTGCGGACATTGTTGTGTTCGATGAGGATACCCTGATACTGTACGGGCATGTTGTAGCCGGCGAACGGCTCCATTTTGGCTCCCAACGCGATATGCGTGTCGGTGAATACGGTTGTCTTCATATGGTTTGATATTTATTTTTCGATGATGCGTTCGCCGCTCATGGCGCACTGGCCGGCGAAGAAAGCGCCCTGCTCGATGCCTAACTTCTGCACCTGCACGGAACCTTCCACATGCGAGGTCTTCTTGAGCATCAAAAGGCCTGCAACGGTCATCTTGCCCACCTTCACCTGACCCTCTATCTCGGCCGAAGCGCACTGGATATCGCCCGTCACGCGGCCGCTCTCCCCTATCACCAGCTTGCCGCCGAGCGTGAGGTTGCCCGTAAACTCGCCGTCTATGCGCAGATTGCCGTTGGTCTGCAAATCGCCCTTGACCGTGGTGCCGCGGGCCAACATATTGTAGGTCTGCAAGGCTTCGTTGTCTTCTTTTGCCATAATCTTATGTTTTCTGTGTTCCGGGAGCAAGCCCCCGCTTCCTGCAAAGGTAATGTTTTACTCAAAAAACAAGGGTGTGTCGCTGGTCTCGGCCGGTTTGCGCGTGGTTTCGAAACGCAACGACAGATAGACTTCGTGCGAGCCGCTGTGGTATTTGCGCAGGCCGCCCATACCGAAGTCGTAGGAATAGCCCAGGGAGAAGTTCTTGCCGAGCTTGATGCCCGCCGTCACGAAAGCCGCGTCGCTGTAACGGTAGCCGCCGCCCACCCAGAACAGGTCGAGGATACGGAAATTGAGCGCGCCCTCCACCTTGAAGGTTTCGTTGGCATAGAACGCGCAGATATAGGGATCCATACCGAATTTGGGCGAAATGTTGCCCGTGTACTGGATATAGCCGTAGTAGCCCTCCTTGGGCGCGTAGTAGTCTTTCTTGCGGTCGTAGGCCCAGGCGGTGAGGTGCGTGGCGCTCAAGCCCAACTGGAAATCGCGCAGGGTGAGGGTGATGCCGAAATCCACATCGGGCTTCACATCGTTGTTCTTCTCGTTGCGCAGCACGGGGTCGCTGCCGTCCACCACCACCGCGTTGCGCATCAGGTTCTTGTAGATGAATCCCGCACTGACACCGAACGCAAGGTAGTTCATCCTGCCCAAGTGCACATGATAGGAATAGGCCAATTTTGCATTGAGGGTGAAGACGTTGCCGAAGCCCTCGCCCATCACCGAGCCCGAAATGCCCGACTTGGCATAGGGCAGATAGCCCGAAGCGTTGAGCATCACCGCCTTGGGTGCGTCTTCAAAACCAATCCACTGCATACGGCCGAACAAGGAAATATCGAGCAACGGCTTCTGCATCACCGCCGCCGGATTGAAGTTGACCTTGTTCTGCATCTGCTGCGAAAACAGCGTGGCGGTGGTCTGCGCATACACCCGCCCGCACATCATCACGATGCCCGCACAAGCGATTCCCGCCGCAAACCTCCGTATTTTCATCTTCATTTCCATTTTCTTTCTTGTCCGCTCTTACTTGCCGCCGTTGTTGTGCCTGAGGATGGCAAGCGCCTCCGAAACGGTGATGCGCTGGCCCTTGTAGAAGGCCGATATGTAGCATTCGCGTTTCTGATCGAGCAGTTTGACGACTAAGGCGCGCGCATCCTCGATTTTGTGGAAGATGCCGCCCGTATTGTATTTATAATAACCGTCCTTGTCCATGTAGTAGGTGATGGTCAGGTCGGGATTGTTGGTCACCACGTCGCCGAAGTAGGAAAGCGGGTTTTCCAAAGGCGTGCGGAAAGCCCCCAGCTGCACCATGAACGACACCTCGTTGTTGTCGAGCGGGTTCACTTCGGGCGCGGGATAGGTGGCGTCGCCTTTCTTGACGTTCTTGGCCTGGGCGTTGATGAGATTGATCACCGCACGGCGGTTGAGGCGGTGTTCCTCGTCGGTGCGCGCGCCGCGGATAAGCGGGTTGCTCTTGCCGAGCGAGCGGCCGATGACACGGCTCATGTCGAGCCCTTTCTTCTCCACATAGCTCTTGACGCTTTCCAGACGGCGGTCGGTGAGCGCCTTGTTGTATTCTTCCGAACCGCGCTCGTCGGCGTTGGTCTCTATCTGGAAATACATCTGCGGGTTCTTGATGGCCACGATGATGAGGCGGTCCAGTTCGCGCGGAGCGTCCTTGATCAAGCCCGATTCGTCGAAATCGAAATAGAGGTTGTTGATGTATTGCTCGTCGTTGAGCTCGGAGAGCTTGGGCACACATTCAAAGAGGATGTAGTCGCGGGTAACCACCTTGCGCAATATATCGCCTTTCTGCACACCGGTGGGAAGCTTGGCCTTGCCGTCGGTGCTGGCGTCCTGCACCACAATCGAATAGGCCGAGTTGGGCGCCAAATCGACGTAGGTGGTCTGGCCCTGCGTATTCACCAACGAAATCAAAGCCTTGTCGTCGGTCGACTTCACAAAGAACTCCTCGCCCACTTTCTTGCGCCAGACGTCTTTCTCTCCGCAGACCTCGCAATGGACGTCGGGGGGCACCACGGTAAGCTTGGTGCGCCGCAAGGGGTCGTCCACGCGGGCGTGGTAGTCGGTCACCGAACGGGGGTTCACCTTGGGGATATAGCGTTTGGTGGTGTCGAGGGCCTTGATGATGTCACGGGGTGAGGGCAGATCCTTTTTCTCCTCGGGTTTCTTGGCGATGACGGGCGCGGGCTTGGGGGCCGGCTTGGGTTTGGGAGCGGGTTTGGGCTTGGGCGCCTTTTTCGGGGCGGGGAGTTTCTTCTTCTCCACCTCGAAATCCTGACGGAGCTTGATGAGCACGGGCAACATCAGGTCGCTGCGTTCGAGCGAGAGGTGCACCTTGTTTTCCTTATACCCTTCCGCATAGGCGGTAAAATCGTATTCGCCCGGCTCGAGGTAGGGAATGTAATACCGTCCGTCGCTGTCGGAGCTCACCGATTCAAAAAATCCGCTCTCGGGATTGTTCACCATCACATAGTAGTTGTAGAGCTTGACGGGCTCGGGGGGCGTGGTGTCTTTGGGGGTGACGATGGCGGGAGCCACACGGGCGGGGGCCCGCAGGCTGTCGG
>CAZEOJ010000046.1:0-5079 GCA_964513825.1 uncultured Bacteroidaceae bacterium | reverse complement strand
ACATAGCCCTCCACCGCATATTTGAGGCCGAATTTGTCGATATGGTAGATGTTGTCGGTCTTTCCCCAGCGCGTGTGCCGGTTGGAGGCCAGGATGATGAAACCGTGTTCGGGGTCGGGCAACACCGCACCGTCGTCGTAGGAAGAGTTGATGGGACGGGGGAAGATGTCCACCGAGCGCACCTCGGCGGGATGCTGCGGGTCTACCGTGGCCAGATACATATCCATGCCGCCGTTGCCCACATGTCCGTCGGAGGAGAACACGAACATACTGTCGTTGATCCATTGCGGAAAGCTCTCGCGGCCCGCCGAATTCACCTCATCCGGCAAGCGCACGGGCACACCCCAATCCTCGTTGACGGTGACAATCTGCTCGCCCTCGGGCTGTTTCTTTTTCTTGGAACGCGACGAAGCGGTGGTGGTAGGCGCGGAAGCGGCCGTATTGCGGCCTTTTTTCTTCTTGGTGGCCGGTTCGGGCTTGCGCTCCACCTTCTCCACATACCAGATGTCGGTGCCCGTGGCGGGCGACTCCGGGTCGCGGTATACAAACAACAGACGCTTGCCGTCTTTCGAAATGGAGGGATGGGCTACTTTGCCCAGAAAATCATCGGCACCCATCTTGTGGTTGAACGTGAACAGCGTGCGGTTGACCCATTCGTCGCCCGACTTCTGCACGGTGAAGATGCCCGTGGCCTTGCCGCTCACCCAGGTGAAATAGCCCATATTGCCCGCGGAGTCGTAGGAAAAGGTACCGATATTGCCGTGCAAGCCCGCCACCTCGCCCTTGACGGGGGTGGGCTCGCCCCAGCTCCTGCGGACGGGGTCGTAGCGTGCCGAGAACAGACGCGAATAGCCTTGACCCGTGCGGGGGTCGCTCAATACCTGTCCCTCCACGGGACGCGAGGAAGAAAAGTAGAGTTCGCCCTGCACCAAAGTGGGACCGTATTCGCTGAACGCGGTGTTGATGGCCGTGTCCAAAATCACGTCTTCGGGCAAGAGGCCGAACATCTGCTGCATGTCCACCGCCTCCTGCATCTTCTCAAGACTTTCCTTGCGGGTGCGCAACATGGCCGATTCCACGCCCTGTTTCTCGAGTTCATCGATCACGATTTCCGCTTTCGCATAATCGCCTATCGCAAAAAGCGCCTCCACGTAGGCTTGCAGGAACGAAGCGCTGCGCTCGCCCTGCAACCAGATCTTGTTGTAGTGCTGCGAAGCGGCCTTGGGATGGTTGAGCCTCTGTTGGCACTGCCCCATCAGGAAAGTGATGGAAAGCAGGTTGGCCGAGTCGGTTTCCTTCTCGTAGGCGCGCAGATAGCGGTCGAGCGCCAAGGCGTACTGTTCCTGGCTGTAGGCCGCGTGTCCGTACTCAATCTGCTTCTTCACCGCCCCTTTATACGACGATTGCTTCAAATCTTTTCTGGACTGCCGGATAGCCTGGTCCTGGCTCACCTGACGGTTCATCTCGCGCTTGGCTTCCGAAAGCTTCTCTTCCTGTTCCTGCGCGCAGAGCCTCGTCCCCGCCCCTAACAGCAAGCCTGCCGTCACAACAATCTCGAACAATCTAACTCCTCGCATACACTATTCGTATTTAACCGTAACCACACCTTTGACGGTGCGTACCGAGCCGCCCTCGCCGTCGATTTCGGCCACATAGAGATATTCGCCGGGACGCACCGGTTGTCCGTTGCGCGAACCGTCCCAGCCGTTACCGTCCTCGGTATGGAAAATCTGCTCGCCCCAGGCGGTAAAAATCGTCAGGCGGGAGACTCCCTTGAGGAAAATATCGTTATAGCCGTCGCCGTTGGGCGTAATCACATTCGGAATGTTGTTCCCCTTGCCGGGTCTGATGCGTACCGTGGTCTCGCGCACGCAGCCGCTCGAAACATCCTCCACGGTAAAGGTCATCTCACCCTCGCGGAACAAGGCCACCGTGTTCATGCTGCCGTCGGTGCTGTCGAGCGTCGACACCCAGCTTTCGGGCGTCCATTCGAAACGGTAGTGGCCGCTGCCGTCCTCGATATGCGTGAGGAAGTCCACACGGCCGCCCATAGGCACCTCCACTTCGTCGGAAGCGATGTTGCGGAAATAGGCCTGCATGTCGTATACCCGAACGCTTATCTCGAGCGTGTCGTAGTGCGAGGCCGCCAGGATGAGGCTGTCGGCCTCCTCGTCGCGCAGGAAGGTGCTGTCGTGGCCCACCACGCGGTAGAAGTAGGTGCCCGGCGTCTTGAACTCATGCACGAAGAGCACCGAATCCTGCATGTCGGACATCGGTTCCCATATATCGTCCACTTTCTCGTACCACTCGATGCGGTAGTTCTGACGGTTGCCGCCGAACGACACCGCAAAGAGGCTGTCGATAAGATCCACGCAGATGGTATCGGCCGAAAGCGGCACAAAACGGAAGACGCTGTCCACGACAATCTTCACCGAGTCGTTTACCGTGCAGAGACGGTCGCGCCGGTAGAAAGGCTGGTTTTCGCTACCCTCCGCGGCCTTCTGTTGCGCCCTTACGTAGAAAGTCTCCACCTCCTGCACCAAGGTGCGGGTGAGGGAAACGGAATCCACCACACGGTTGGCGGGCGTCCACACATAGGTGTAGTCGTCTTGGGCACCCGGCGCGACCGAATCGATCAGCAGGCGCACGCCGCTCTGTCCGTAGACGGCCGTATCGGGGTCGGAGAACGGCCAGATGCGGAAGCTGTAGGGCTTGACATCGGCACGGCTGGTGTCGGCCGCACAGTCGTTTATTGCCGTCACCCGGATATGCACGCTGTCGCCCGAAGGCGAAACCAGGAACTGCATCGCCGCCACCGAATCGCTCCATTGGCGGAGGAATGTGTGGAGGCTGTCTTTCAGCACCCATTCGTACCAGGCGTCCTGCTCTATCTGCGACTGCGGACGCGTAATCCAGGCGTAGGCCGTGTCGCCGAAACAGATGCGCGGAACATGCAAGGCTTCGGCAAAAGGTTCTATATTGGTGATGGGACGCACCACAAAGACCGTATCGCGGTGGCCGCATTCGTTCACCGTGCGGACGGGAAGCGAGATATGCGCCTGACTATGGTCGGGGTTGTCTATCCACAGCGAGTCGTTGGCGAATGCGGCCACCGCGCGCGTGGAAAGCGAGAGCGTGAGGCCGGCGGGCAGGGTCCATACGGCGCTGTCCACATCGTCTTTCGGCTCCAGCACGATATTGTAGGCATCGCGGGTGTAGCAGGGATGGAGCATATAAGGCGCCACCACGGTGGCCTTGGCCGCACTGTCGCGCACATGCACGGGGGCGGCGTGCACAGTCTGGCTCAACCCGCAGGCTCCCTTGCGCCACATACGCACCGCAATCACCGCGTCGGCCGTATCCAGCTGCACGCGGTAGCGCGTGGCCGAAAGGCTGTCGGCGGCCTCCGAAAGACCGTCCCACGAAAGCCGCTGCCAGTTGGCGGGCGTATTCCAGACGAACTTTATCGAATCGGGATAAGGATTATACAAGGCGCTGTCGCGCAGATGCACTTCGATGTCGGTGCCCACGCAAGGCTTCATCACACTCACCACCAACGAATCGGCAAAGGGATCCGCCTGACGCAGGGTTACAGGGAACGCTATCGGCAGACCCGTACCGCACATGCCGCGCGGGTAGCAGCGGATGGTGTCGGTGAAGCGGCTCCATTCGCCGGTAACCGAATCGATAGGCGCTTGCGAGAAATGCAGCAGGACTTTGCCGTCTTCGGTGGCCTCGACAATCTCCCACGCATCGTCGGAAACCTCCCATAGATGCGTGATTTCGAGATAACTGATTTCGGGAGCGAGATGGAACTGATATTCGTAGAGGTTGTCGGCGCAGACTATGTCCGGCCCCGTGATGGAGCCCTTGATTTCGGGCGTGGTGTCGGCCAGGATATAGTGGACATAGGGCGCCACGTTGTTCGGACAGGCCGCGAACACAGGCGTGAACACCATGTAGACCGTATCGAAGCTGTGCGATTTGGCCGTCAGGTAGGAGGCATTGAGGTCGCCCTCGTAGGTAAAGGCGTTCTTGCCCGGACCTTCTATGTCCAACTTATAAAAGATATCGGAGAAAAGCGTATAGGGGCCGGCGCTGAACACCTGGAGGTCTATCGTGGAGTCGATGCAGGCCGAGTGACCGCCGACCACCACGAGGCGGGCGGTGTCCTGCGGATAGGCGATGCGCGACATCTCCAAGCTTGCCGCCGGACCGCCGTTGCAGCTGTCTACAGCCCATACACGGATATAGCCCGTATCCTGACCCGCAACCACCGTACAACGGGTGGCGTTGGTCTCGCCGGCCTCCACTTCCCAGATTGTATCCTGACGCACGGTGCCGCCGTTCACACTGAATTTCCAACCCGCGGGCACCTGCCAACGGTAGGCCCTCGCCCCCACCACAGGCTCGATGACGTATTCCGTCTCCTGATCCACACAAGGCCTCTGTACGAAAGTGGTGAATGCGGGCGCATCGGGACGGGTCCGTACCGTAAAGTTTTCTTCCAGCTCAACAGGCCGCGAGAGATACCGGCAGCCCAATACCGAAGCGGAGGTGCGCACCTGCACGCTCACACGTCCTCCCGCCTCGCCCACGATGGCCACGATGGAATAGTGGTTGGAATCGCCGGGTACGGGGAACTGCAAATTTTCGGACAGGTTCGGGTTGCCCGTCACCGCATCCTTGATTCTCCATGCGCCCTCACCGCCTTTTCCCGGCAGGTTCCACTGATAGGAAACATTGGGATCCTGATTGGTCACCGACAACAGGATTTCGGCATCGGGACACAGGAATCCTCCGTTTTCGGAACCCTTGGTCTGATAGTCGATTACCCCCATGGATTGAGCCGGCAGCGTATCGGTAAAACGCAGACGGATATAGAGCGTGTCGCCGTAGTAGCCGTTTCCGCAATCGGGATAGTTGCCGCATACGGCCAACAAAGCCGAATCGTTAAGCGTGACTGTTCCGTTCGGTTCCACAAAGTACGTGGCTCCGTCGGCACGACGGGTCGTCATGTTGTTGGCTCCGCTCATGAATTTCCACACGAATTTCAGTGCCGAGCCGTCCTCCGGACCG
>CAZEOJ010000045.1:5168-11095 GCA_964513825.1 uncultured Bacteroidaceae bacterium | reverse complement strand
TCGTCGATAAGCGCCCGCGGATTCTCCACCTGCGGATAGTCGGAAAACCGCGTCCCCTCGCCTATCGCCTTGAAGAAATCCTCGGTGCGCGCGATAGCGTCCTCCACGGTGTCCACACCCCAGATACGACGCCCGAACTGCAAGAGTTTCTCCCGCTTGCTCTCCGCCATGACCCTATGCAGCCCCGGCCACACCAGCGCCAAGGTCTGCGCATGGTCCAAGCCCGCAAGCGCCGTGATTTCGTGCCCTATCCTGTGCGTGGCCCAATCTTGCGGCACACCCGCGGCGATAAGTCCGTTGAGCGCCATCGAACACGCCCACATCACATTGGCCGCCGCGTCCATATCCTCCTCATCGTCGATGTATTTCTTGCCGTTGTCGACCAACACATGCAGGATGCCTTCCGAAAAACGGTCCTGGATGTCGGCCTGCACGGGATAGGTGAGATATTGTTCGGTGACGTGGATGAACGCGTCCACCACGCCGTTGATACGCTGGCGTTTGGGCAGGGTGAGCGTGACGGTGGGGTCGAGCACCGAAAAGCAGGGGAACGTGTAGCGCCCGCCGTTGAAAGCGAATTTCTCGTGCGTCGACTCGCGGCTGATGACACCGCCGTTGTTCATCTCCGAACCCGTGGCGGGCAGGGTGAGCACGGTGCCCATAGGCACGGCTTTCTTTACCTTGACCCCCTCCGTACAGATAGTGTAGGCGTCCTCGCCCTCGAAATAGGTGGCCAAGGCGATGAACTTGGTGCCGTCGATCACCGAGCCGCCGCCCACCGCCAGAAGGAAATCCACGTTCTCGCGCTTGACGATCTCCACCGCCTTCATCAACGTCTCGTAGCGGGGATTGGCCTCGATGCCCGAAAACTCCACGAACTCGAAGCCCGACAAGGCTTTCACCACCTGTTTGTAGACACCGTTCTGCTTGATGCTGCCGCCTCCGTAGGTCATCATCACTTTGGAACCTTGCGGAATCTGCGACGCGATATTGGCGATCTGCCCCGCTCCGAAAAGGATTCTTACGGGGTTATAAAATTGAAAGTGTTGCATATACTTTTGTTTTAGACTTGCAAGATACGAATAAGGAAAGAGAAAAAAAAGGCGCCCCTGCGGGGCGCCTTTTTTTAAAAGACCCATAAACTTACAGAAGATATTTCTTGGTCTTGACACCGGCGGCGGTGGTGACACGCAGCAGCGTCACACCCGCTTGCGGAACGGACAGGGAAACCATATTGCCGCCGCGCACTTCCTTGTCGGCCAGACGCGCTCCCTGCACCGAGAACACCTCCACACGCTGTATATCGGCCGAAGCGTGCACCGTAAGCATCTCACCCACACGGCTCACATAGAAATCGAAAGCCTCCTCGACGGCTTGGTTCGCCACATTCCCCTCCTCTACCGTCAGATTGTCGAAAGCAAAGAAATTCGACATAACGGACGAATAATGCACCCGCAGATAGAGCGTGCGCGCGGTGTCGAGAATGGCACGTACCGCCTCTTCCGCACCCACCTTATGATCGGCACTGTGAACATTGTAGTCGCCGCTTTCCCACGGATCGGAAGTGACGCCCGTGCTCTTGTCGATCATCTCCACAAGACCCCATTCCGTGCCGTCTACCGACCATTCCGTGCCGACGCTGCAAGCGCCGCCTATGCCGTAGCTATAGAAGAACGAGAGCACGATGCCGGCGGGATCCTTTACCGCAGAGAGGTCGATGGGCGGCAGTTCGAGCGTGGCGTTGCGGGTATATCCCGGCGCGTCGATGCAGTCGATAGCCGCGTAGCAACCCTCGAAGCCCCTACCCTCGACACCCAGGCGGGAACCGTCGTCGAAATACCACATATAGCGGTCGGGCGTACGGACGGTCTGGTTCACGCTCATCCAGTTCTCGGGCAGGAAGGTGGTGTTGAATTCCTGCGTATAAGGCAGGGTGACGCTTTGCCGCTCACCCACCTGATGCATCACGGTGGCACGGACCGATTCCTCCTTGTCGGTATAGACGGCTATCACCGTATACTGATAAAGGCCATTTTCCACAGCGGCATCGCGATATGTCAGTTCTTTAAGACCTTCCGCCAATTTCACGCCCCCACGGTATACCGTGTAGGAATCCACGGTAAACTCGCTGGCATAGGGCGCTTCCCAAGTCAGCACCACATCTTTGGCATCGTTCTCGGCCTTGAGTTCGTTGACACCGAAACGCACCCCTAAGGCCAGGTTGCGCACCACGGGCTCCGATTGGCCGTTGGGCGACTTATAATTGGCCACGATGCTGAATTGATAGACGCCGAAACAACCCGTCATGCCCAGCCCCTCGCGGCCATTCTCCTCCGTCAGTTCGGAACCGAAAACGAATTTGCCGTTGTAGATGGTGTAGGTGGTGGGCTTATACTCTCCCTCGGGAGCCTCCCAGGTCATCACCACCGTATATTTTCCCGTCTCTTCTTCCTTGACGGGTGTGCAGGTGAAGTTGACGGGAGCGGCGAAAACAAGTTCTTTCAGTTCCACGTCCACGCTCACCGCATCGGAAGCCACACCGCCTGAGGTAACCGCACGCACGGAATAGGTGTGACGGCCCGCCGTCTTCGCGCTGCCGTCCATCCACGAAGTGCCCTGCACCTCGGCCAGTTCCTCGCCGTCCAACGTCACCGCATAATGATGAATGGAGGTGTTCTCGCTCGCGGTCACCTGCACGTCGTCCACCACCCAGAAAGCGCCCAAGCCCATTTCTTCGTCTATGCCGGAAGCGCAGAAAGCAATCTTGATCTTGTCGTTGGCACGTGCGTCGAGCGTCAGGGAAACCGTATTGGCGTAGAACATCTCGTCTTTCATGGTGCCCGTCGGGTCATCGCTCATGTTCCAGAGCGTGTCCGTCCAGGTCTGACCGCCGTCGCGGCTCATCAGAACCCTATAATTTCCCATCGTCTCGTCGAAGACAAAAACAGATTCCCCGCTCTCCTCGTCCTCCTCGATATAGGCGGCGCCGGTGAGGTAGGAAAACGTCAGGCTGAGTTTCTTGCCCTCCTGAACGGGAATTTCGGGCGAAATAAGCCATTCGTCCTGATAGAGTTCGGCATTGTCGGGAAATATCATCGCGCTTCTCTGTCCGGCGTACACCAAGGGCGCGAAAGTCTCGTCGTCTTCGATGACAGGACTGCGGAACCACGTGCGGGTGAATTCCGGTTCCTCCTCTTCTTCCGGGTCGAGTTCCGCCTCGGTTCCCTGCACCGTCCAACCCTTGCCGAATTCCATATTCTCATCGTCCGCTTCGCCCTCGCTCTCAAAATCATCGCTGAACACGGTTTCGGAAGCGGCCTGTTCCCCGGCGGCCTTGAAGAATTCCACGTCGTCTATCGCCCACACGCCGTAAAGACTGCGGTTGGCGGTGTCGCCGTCGTCAATCACCCAATCGCCATAGGCACGGAAAGCCACCCGCAGGTTCTCCACCGGCTCGTCGGCAATCTTGAGGGTCACCGTCTGAAAGCGGTCGTTGGGGACGGCATCGTAGCGGGCGTCCCAGATAGGTTCGCCCCAGGTCCGGCCGCCGTCGGTGCTCACAATCACCACATAATGGTCGGGATATTCCGGATTGGCCCCATTGATGATGGTTTCGGAGGGCACATAATGATGAAATTTGAGATAGACAGCATCTTTCACGATAGGCGAAATGAGCCATTCGTCCTGATGCATATTGTAGTCGGCCGATTCGGAAGCCATGTCGGGGAAAAGAACAGCACTCTTTTCTCCGCTGTTTATCAAGGTTCTGTATTCGTCCCACTCGCGCGTATCGTCGGAAGGATAGTTGAACCATGTGCAGGCGTAGTAGGAAGAATTGGTGGTCTTGACCGTCCAGCCCTGTTCAAATTCGATGACATTGCTGTCGGCGGGATTGCTTCTTTCGAACCCGCTTGTAAAAACCGCCTCACCTTGGTCGGGGTTCGTCCAGCTCAAGGTAACTTCGTGACCGATAATGGTGTCCACTTTCAAATCGGCAGGTGTCTGGGGTTTCTGGGCAAGCAGCGTGCCGCCCAAAAGCAGTCCCGAAAGGGCCGAAACCGCCGAAATCCTAAGGATAGAATGCGTTTTCATAGGCGTAGGTGTTTGATTCTACAAAATGATGATTTTTTACAAAACTACATACAAGGTGGCGCACTGCCAATTTTCGCGGCCCGGAATCGTTTCAATTTCGCGAAATCGTAACAAATTACGCCCTATTGTGTAAATTTGTGAAAGGTCAAAACGGGGGCAGCGAAATGTTAAAGCGCTTATTCTGTTTGTTTTTTGTGGCAATGGCGATGCCTTGGAGCTGGGCGGCGGCCGGCGGTGCGGACGAGGGGGCGGCAGACTTTGTGCAAGCCGCCGAACGCGAGAAATGGGCCTCGGCTTCGTCGCGGGAGCTCTATGACCGGGGGGAGGAAGCCTATCAGAAGGGCGATTACGAGGTTGCCGCGCGGATTTTTATGGTGCTTTGCTCGCGATATGGCGAAGACGATGACAGGAACCTGCAATATATTTTCGCACAGGGTTTTGACAAAAGCGGCAACCTCCGCTACAATGCCGCCGACTATGCCGCCGCGATGGATTTCTATCTGCG
Organism: uncultured Bacteroidaceae bacterium; assembly: GCA_964513825.1. Lineage (GTDB taxonomy): Bacteria > Bacteroidota > Bacteroidia > Bacteroidales > P3 > Pullibacteroides. The sequence goes on along the minus strand of CAZEOJ010000045.1, from coordinate 6,498 downwards.
GGCCCTGCGCATCGCCGAGAAATATGGTTTCGACGACCTTTTAGGCAGCATCTTCGGGCATATCGGCAATATCTACGCCTCGCTCAACGATTTCGAGAGCGCGATGAACTTCTACGAAAGGGGACTTTCCTATGCCGAGGCTTTCGACAACCCCCGTGTCAAATCTATGTTGACCAACAATTTAGTGGCCGCCAACTACTACAAAGGCGACATGGAGGCCGCCAAGCGCTATTTCGCCATGTTCAAGGATTTGGCATACAAGGACAAGCGTTATACCTACGATATCTATCTGAACCGTTCCATCCTCTTTAACGGAGAGAAGCGGAACGACTCGGCCGAGATCTATGCGAAAAAGGCCGTGCGCTATATCGAGGAGAACGCGATGTCGCCCCTGTATATAGCGGGCGCCAACTCCAGCATAGCCCAGTTTTTTGAAGAAGACGGCCTGCTGGATTCCGCGCTCGTCTATCTTCATGAAAACGAGAGGATAGCCCGCAACACGCCCGGCGCCGACGATCTGCTCCTGTCGGTGCTCAAAGACCTGGCGCGCGTCTACGACAAGAAACAGGCGCGCGAAAAAGCCTTGGACTACAAATCGGAATATCTGGCGCTGTCGGATTCGGTCTTCAACCAAAAGGAGTTCAACAGGCTCAAGAACAAGCAGGTATTTTATGAATTGGAGCGCGACGCCTCCACAATCCACCGTTTGAACACGGTGCGCAGCAAGCAGAGGAAAGGGCTGTGGGCGTTGAGCATCGCCGTGGCCGTGTTCGTCGCGCTCATCATCACCCTCTACCTACAGAAACGCAAACTGAAGGCGGCCTGGAGGGAACTCTACAACCGCAGCCGCCGGCAACTGGAAGAAGAAAGCCAGGGACGGAAAACCGTGGTGCAGGGCGAACAGCGCAACCGTATCGCCGAAGATATCCTGCGCATTATGGAAACCACCGAAGACTATTGCGCCAGCGACTACAGCATCGACAAACTGGCCGCCACCATAGGGTCCAACGCCCGCTATGTGTCGGAAGTGGTGAACGAGGTTTTCGGCAAGAATTTCAGGACGTTGCTCAACGAATACCGGATTAAGAAAGCGTTGACGCGTCTGGTGGACACCGAGCGCTACGGCAAGCTCACTATCAAGGCCATAGGCGAGAGTGTGGGCTATAAATCGCAGGCCACCTTTATCGCGGCCTTTACCAAATTCACCGGCCTCAAACCCGGCATCTATCAGAAACTGGCACTCGAACGTCGTGATTCTTAATCTTTTTTCTTAAAAAAGTTCGATAAAATCGGAGTTTTACGTTATATAAGGAAAAAACTACCGATATGA
>CAZEOJ010000045.1:3140-5068 GCA_964513825.1 uncultured Bacteroidaceae bacterium | reverse complement strand
AAAGTTCGATAAAATCGGAGTTTTACGTTATATAAGGAAAAAACTACCGATATGATGAGAAAAAACACCTCCCCGCTCCGTTATCTTTTTATCGGGATGAGGGAAAGAGGCAAGACCATGGCGCGGCGCGCCGGCTGTCTTTTCGCGTTTACAAAGGGGGACCGCCGCGCCATGAGCCTGCTGCTGGTTCTGCTCGCGGGCATGGTGGGCCTGCGGGCCTCGGCGGTGGTGAAACCCGCCAAGACGTGGCTGGCTTCGCCCCACGAGACGGAAATCCTCGCCCAGCTTCCGCAAGCCGAAAGCCGTCCGCCCGCAGGCCGCGACACCGCCTCTCAACGCCCCCGCTACACCCCGCCCGCCTACATGCAGAAAAAGAAATTCACCGTCGACCTCAACGTGGCCGACACCTTCGACTTACAGGAAATCCGCGGCATAGGCTCGGTCTATGCCAAAAGAATCGTGGCGCACCGCGAGAAATTAGGCGGCTTCGTGCACGTGGAACAGCTGCGCGAGGTGTGGGGCATAGACAGCCTCACCTACGCCCGTATGCTGCCCTCGGTCTATATCGCCTCGCCCGTGCTGCGGAAAATCAACCTCAACCAAGCCGACATAAAGACCCTGCGGAATCACCCCTATTTAGATTATTATCAAGCCAAAGAAATCTACCTGCACCGTATGAAGCACGGCGATTTCCAAAGCGTGGAGCAGGTGCGGGACGTGAACCTGATGGACGCGGAGACCTTTGCCCGCGTGGCACCCTATCTCTGTGTAGAATAGATCAGTATTCGATTTCGCGGATGATGACCCCCACGGGGATATTGGCACCCTTGTAGGTGGTCTGACGGATCCAGTTGCCCCGCGTGTCGTATTCGTAGCGCATACGGTACACCTCTATCTGTCCGCTCGCGTGGGTGATGGTCATTTCGGTCATCTCACCCTTGTCGTTGTAGGTGTATTCGTTGCGGAACCGCAGTTTGCCCTGCCCGTTGTAGATGTTGTCCAAAAGCAGTTCCTTGTGGGCGCCGTACTCGTGTTCCTGCTCGCTCACCTTGTTGCCCTTGTCGTTGATACGGACCTCGCGGATACGGTTGTTGCGGTCGTCGTAGCCATATTCGTAGGAATACACGGTCTCTCCTTTCGCATTGACGCGGCGCGAGGAGGAGATGTTTCCTTTCTTGTCGGCCTGATAGTTTTCGGTATACACCAGCTGTTTTTCGGCATTGTAGATTTTCTGCGAGCGTAACGTCTTGGCCTGTTTGGGATTATCGTAGGTGTATTCGCTGGTGAGCCGTACGGTGCGGTCGTTGCCCCGCTTGGTTTCGCTCCTGAGGACGCCTTCTTCGTTGTAGACGCGGTCGTACTGTTCCTTGAGGTCGCCTTCTTTGGTGTATTCGCTGAAGCGGAAAGGAAGGTGCTGCTCGTTGAAACGGATTTCGTAGATATTGTCCTGCAAGGCGCCGATTTCCACGTCAACGCCCTTGTCGATGGCATCAAAATATTTTATAATCACTCCTTTGGGATAGGTTCCGGCTTTAAAGGCGACGATTTCGCCGGTATATTCTTCGGGAAGGAGCGGGCCGCCGAAGGCATGGGTGCCGAAAAGGCCCGAAAGGCACAGCAGGAGGGTGAAGGCAAGGATGCGTTTCATAGTGTGGTATTTTAGGATTTTCAAGGAGCAAATATAAGAAATAGTTTGCCGTTGTCTCGGCTCTCGGCTTTTTCGTATTTTTAGCTACGCTGAAGATACTTCGCCTCGGCAAAACCAAACGTTCCGTTTGCTTTTACGCCGCTTCAGCATAATCCAAGCAAGCTTGGCTTCTACCAAAGCGGGCGTAAAAGACCAAATAAATTTGGTTTTGCTCTCGGCTTAATCGTATCTTTGAACCCTTAATTTACGTGTTATGAAAGTTGCATTTTCTTGGTTGAAA
>CAZEOJ010000045.1:0-3040 GCA_964513825.1 uncultured Bacteroidaceae bacterium | reverse complement strand
GTATCTTTGAACCCTTAATTTACGTGTTATGAAAGTTGCATTTTCTTGGTTGAAACAATATGCCGACCTGAATCTGAGCGTGGAGGAGACTTCGCGTCTGCTTACCGACTGCGGGCTGGAAATCGACGCGGTGGAGGAAGTGGAGAGCATACGCGGCGGTCTGAAAGGCCTTGTGGTGGGCCAAGTGCTGACCTGCGCGCCGCACCCCGACTCGGATCACCTGCACCTGACCACCGTGGACGTAGGTACGGGCGAGCCCCTGCCTATCGTGTGCGGCGCGCCCAATGTGGCCGCCGGTCAGAAAGTGATTGTGGCCACCGTGGGCACGGTGCTCTACGACGGCGACAAGAGTTTCACCATCAAGAAATCGAAACTGCGCGGGGCAGATTCGTTGGGCATGATCTGCGCCGAGGACGAAATCGGCGTGGGCAAGAGCCACGACGGTATCATGGTGCTGCCTCCCGATACGCCCGTAGGCATGAGTGCCGCCGAATACTTCCACTTGGAAAGCGAGACGGTGTTCGAGATAGGCCTCACGCCCAACCGCTCGGACGCTACCTCGCACATAGGGGTGGCCCGCGATCTGGTGGCCTTGGAGAACATCCGCAATCACCGCACCCTCTCGCTCAAATACCCCTCCGTGACCGACTTTAAGGAGGGCAACGGCGTGCCGGTGGAAGTGCAGGTGGAGGCGCCCCTCGACGCGCCCCGTTACAGCGGCCTGTGCATGAAGAACGTCAAGGTGGGCCCCTCGCCCGAATGGTTGCAGAAACGCCTGTCGAGCGTGGGTCTGCGGCCTATCAACAACGTGGTGGACGTCACCAATTTCGTGCTCATGGAGACCGGGCAGCCCATGCACGCCTTCGACCGCGCCAAGATAAAGGGCGACCGTATCGTGGTGCGCCATGCCCATGCGGGCGAGAAGATGACCACCCTGGACGGTGTGGAACGCACCCTCGACCCCAACGATCTGATGATTTGCAATGCAAGCGAGCCCATGTGCATCGCGGGCGTGTTCGGGGGTTTGGACGCGGGGGTTTCGGACAGCACCACGGAGGTGTTCTTGGAAAGCGCCTACTTCAACCCCGTGAGCATCCGCAAGACGGCCCGCCGGCATGGTCTCAGCACCGACGCCTCGTTCCGCTACGAAAGAGGCTGCGACCCCGAAATCTGCCTCTATGCGCTCAAACGGGCCGCCCTCCTGCTCAAAGAGGTGGCGGGGGCGGAAATCGACTCCGCCGTCACCGACATCTATCCCAAACCCGCCGAACGCGCCCGTATCCGCTTTACCTTAGATTATCTGAACCGTCTGATAGGCGAGGAAATGAAGGCCGAGACCGTGGAAGCGGTGCTGCGCGCCTTGGAAATGGAAGTGGCGGCCAACGGCGGTGCGGACGCGCGCGACATCACCTTTGAAGTGACCGTGCCCTGCAACAAGACCGACGTGACCCGCCCCGCCGACATCGCGGAAGAATTCCTGCGCATCTACGGCTACAACCGCATCGCCGAGCACAAACGCATCTCGTATGGCGTGGCGCCTTTCAAGAGCGCGGAGACAGAAAGGGTGCAGACCAAGGTTTCCGACTACCTTTCCGCAAGCGGTTTCTACGAAATCATGAACAATTCTCTGTGTTCGGAGAGTTATATCGAGAAATTCGGCCTGCAACATACGGTAAAGATGCTCAATCCGTTGAGCCGCGAGATGAGTCTGATGCGCACGTCGCTGCTCTTCGGCGGCCTCACCAGCGTGACCCGCAACCTGCATCACAAGCAAGGAAACATCAAGTTCTACGAATTCGGCCGTACCTATTTCCGCAACGATGCGGAGGCTGGTGAGGCCGCCGGGAAGGACGTGACCCGCCGCTACCGCGAGGAAAACCACCTCGGTTTGTGGCTCTGCGGCGACAGGAACGAGGAAATCTGGCAGGAAGCCGCCCAGGCCGTCGATTTCTACACGCTCAAGGCGAATGTGGAGAAACTCTGGAAATTCCTGCGTCTGGACACGCTTTCGTGCAAGGTGAGCGAATTGGAGAACGACAGCGAGTTTGCCTACGGCCTGCGTATCGAGTTGCCCGGCGGCAAGACGGGCGTGAAGTTCGGCGAGGTGGCTCCCTCGGTCTGCAAGGCTTTCGACATCAAGCAGAAGGTGTTCTACGCCGATTTCGACTGGGATGCCGTGTTGAAGGCCATGCCCAAGAAAGCGCCGCAGTTCAGGGAGGTGAACCGTTTTCCCGAGGTGCGCCGCGACTTGGCGCTGCTCGTGGACAAGAACGTCGATTTCGCACGTATCGAGGCCGTGGCGCGCAAGAGCGAGAAGAATTTGTTGCGCAAGGTGTCGTTGTTTGATGTTTACGAGGGCCGGAACCTGCCCGAAGGCAAGAAATCGTATGCGGTGAGCTTTATCTTGCAGGACGAGGACAAGACCCTTACCGATAAGCAGATAGAGAAGGTGATGGAGAAAATCACCGCCAATCTTCAGAACGAACTGGGCTGCGCGTTGCGGTAGCCGCTACGGAGCCGCGCGCGGGGAGGTTTACCGAACCCGCGCGCGGGATTGGAACCAAGTCTGATAGTTTTCCCAACTCATGACCTTATAGGCGTCCTCGGCGATGAAATGCAGGAGGACTTCCAGGCCTGCGGCGTCCATATAGCCGGGCACCACGGTGATGGTCTTGCCTTGTTCGTCGAGGAAGGTGCAGGTGGGATAGGACATCTGTCCGTTGAGCAGGGTGGCGGCCAGCTGATGCGTGCCGCGGCGGCCCGGGCCGGCGCCGGGATTGACGAACACCTGGTCGTTGATGCGGACGGTATCGGTGCGTTCGGCGTTGAGCTTGACCGGCAGGAACATGCTGTTTACGTAGGCGATGATTTCGGGATTGGCGAAGCTTGTGGCGTCCAGGCGTTTGCACCAGCCGCACCAATCGGTGTACACATCGATATACACTTTCTTGGGGCTGAGACCGGCCTGCGCGCGGAGGGCGTTTTCCTGCAAGGCCTCCTCGAAAGACATCCACGCGATGCCGCCCTGCACGGGCTGCTG
>CAZEOJ010000044.1:0-11115 GCA_964513825.1 uncultured Bacteroidaceae bacterium | reverse complement strand
GCAGAAGTTCTGGGACTACTTAGTGGACACCTTAGAGAACATCCCCGCGAAATAACGTTGTCCTGATATGAAGAAAGGGGGTAAGCCGCGTGCGGCTTACCCCCTTCTCTTTATGGGTGCAAGATGGGATTCGAACCCACGACCCTCGGAACCACAATCCGATGCTCTAACCAGCTGAGCTACATGCACCATTTCCGCTCCGGAACTTCCATCGTCCCGAAACAGGGCGACAAAGGTACGACATTTGCGCTAAAACACAAATTTTATAGACTTATCAACCATATATTAACAATTTGAAATCTGTATTTGTGCTGAAAATCTTATCGTTATAGAAATCCCGCAAATTCGTTCCCGAAAATTTAGGCAAATTCAAAAAACTTGTCTATCTTTGCGCCCCAATTGCAGAAAAACATTTGTTATGTACGCTATCGTTGAAATAGCCGGTGCGCAGATGAAGGTTGAAGAAAACCAGAAAGTTATCGTAAACCGGTTGGAAGCCAAAGAAGGCGAGCAAGTAGAATTCGACAAGGTTTTGTTGAAAGACAATAACGGCAAGGTGGAAGTGGGTACTCCCGTAGTGAGCGGTGCCAAGGTTTCCGCCAAGGTTCTGTCGCACCTGAGAGGTGACAAGGTTATCGTTTTCAAGAAGAAACGCAGAAAAGGATACCAGAAGCAGACGGGTTTCCGCGCCGATCTGACGCAGATCCAAATCGAAAAAATCGCTTAATCATAGTACGAACCATCTAACAATAGAAGACAATGGCACACAAAAAAGGGGTCAGCAGTTCGGACAACGGTCGTGAATCTGAAAGCAAACGCTTGGGCGTTAAGATATTCGGTGGTGAAAAAGTGATAGCCGGCAACATCATCGTTCGCCAACGCGGCACCAAATACCACCCGGGAGCTCATGTGGGTATGGGCAAGGACCACACGCTTTTCGCGTTGGTCAACGGTACGGTAGCCTTCAAAAAGAACCGTCTTTCGGGTCGTCCGTCCGTATCGGTGGTTCCTGCCGAAAGCTAAGAACCCACAATCAAGTTTTCATAGTTTTTTGGGGAGGCATCTCGGAGAGATGCCTCTTTTTATTACCCCTTTTCCGCTTTTATGTTGCAACCTATCGATCCCGACAGAATTCCCCTCGAGGCGTGGCTTCCCGTTTCCAAAAAGGAAATGGAGAAACGGGGCTGGGAGCAGGCCGACATCATCCTCTTGAGCGGGGACGCGTATGTGGACCATCCTTCTTTCGGGGTGGCGGTGATAGGCAGGGTGCTGGAAAAGGCGGGCTTCAAGGTGGCCGTGCTTCCTCAGCCGAACTGGAAAGACGACCTGCGCGATTTCAAGAAATTGGGCAGACCGAGGTTGTTTTTCGGGGTGTCGGCGGGCAGCATGGATTCGATGGTGAACCATTATACGGCGCGCAAGCGTCTGCGCAGCAACGATGCCTACACGCCGGGCGGGGCGGCGGGATTCCGTCCCGACTATCCCACCTTGGTCTACACACGCATTCTCAAACAGCTTTTTCCCGATGTGCCTGTGATTGTGGGCGGTATCGAGGCTTCGCTCCGCCGCATCACGCACTACGACTATTGGCAGGACAGGCTTCTGCCGTCGTTCGCCAAGGAGACCGGCGCCGACCTGCTGGTCTACGGCATGGGCGAGAAACCGATGGTGGAAATCGCCCGCCGTCTGGACGCGGACCACGATATAAAAGATTGTGAGGATATTCCGCAGGTGGCCTATTTCCGTGCCGTGCCGCCCGAAAAGGTGCCGGCTTCTTCTTTCGGGCTGCCCGATATATGGCTCGCCTCGCACGAGGAATGCCTGAAAGACAAGAAGGCGCAGGCTAAGAACTTCGCTTTGGTGGAGACGGCTTCCAACCAGATGGAGTGCGGGCGGATTCTGCAGGCGGTGGAGCGGGGTTGTGTCGTCATCAATCCGCCCTATGGGACGGAGCCCGGAGATACGTCCATAGACGGGTCTTTCGACTTGCCTTATACACGTCTGCCGCACCCGCGTTACAAGAATCGGGGGGACATTCCCGCTTTCGTCATGATTCAGAATTCGGTGACCTTGCACCGGGGATGCTTCGGGGGCTGTGCGTTCTGCACCATCTCGGCGCATCAGGGCAAGCAGGTGCAGAGCCGCAGCGAGGCATCGGTGTTGAGGGAGATAGAGCACATTGCCCGTATGCCGTATTTCAAGGGCAATCTGAGCGATTTGGGAGGGCCGAGTGCCAATATGTACCGTATGCACGGAAAAGACGCCGCTCTGTGCCGCAAATGCAAAAAACCGTCGTGCATCGTGCCGCAGATCTGTCCCAACCTGCATCACGACCATGCGCCCCTGCTCAACCTTTACAAAAAGGTGGCGGCCTTGCCTTTTGTCAAGCACGCCTACATAGGCAGCGGCATTCGCTACGACCTGCTGGTGCCGTTCCTGCATAGGGAGGACGGCGCGGGCGGCCACGCGCGGGCCTATGCGGAGTGGGTGATCGCCCGCGCCGTCTCGGGCAGGCTCAAGGTGGCCCCCGAACATACCGAAAGCCATGTGTTGCAGACGATGCGCAAGATGCCTTTCTCGCAATTCGAGACGTTCAAGACGTTTTTCGACGACTATTGCCGCCGTATCGGAAAGAACCAGCAGCTTATCCCCTATTTCATCTCTGCCCACCCCTCGTGTCAGCTCCGCGACATGCAGGCGCTGGAGCGCAAGACCCGGCACTTGGGCTACCGGCTGGAACAGGTGCAGATCTTCACGCCCACCCCGATGACCTTGGCCACCGAAATGTATTACACGGGATTGGATCCCTATACCCTGCAACCGGTGTTTGTGGAAAGGAACCCACAGGGACGCGACAAGCAGAATGACTGTTTCTTTTGGTACAAGCGTTAGATGCTCCTGCGCAGACGTGCCACGGCATAACCCAGATTCTCGCGGTATTTGGCCACCGTGCGGCGTGCCACCGAAAAACCTTTCTCTTTGAGCGCGGCCACCAAGGTTTCGTCCGAAAGGGGATTGGTCTTGTCTTCGTTCTCGATCAACTCCGACAGAGCCGCCTTGATCTGCGCGGTGGAAATCTCTTCCCCCTCCTCGTTCTCCAACGACTGCGAAAAGAGTTTCTTGACGGGAAAGGTGCCGAAATGGGTCTGTATGTATTTGTTGTTGAGCACTCTCGAAACGGTCGACAGGTCTACCCCCACCTTTTCGGCAATGTCTTTGAGGCGCATGGGGCGGAGGTATTTCACATCGCCTTCCAAGAAAAAATCGTGCTGGTAATCCACCACGGCCTGCATCATGCGCAACAGGGTGTTTTTGCGCTGCTGCACCATATCCATGAACCAACGCGCCGAATCTATCTTCTGTTTCACAAACAGGGCCGCTTCTTGGGTCTGCCGCTGTTTTTGCGCCTGTATGCGGTCGGGGGCGGCCTGTGCGCTGTCGTCACCGTAGGCCTGCAACATGGCCTCGTAGGAGGGGCTCAGGCGCAGGTTCGGGTCGTTCTTGCCGTGCAACCGCAGCGACAGAACGCCGTCGTCGTTGGTGAGATAAAAGTCGGGGATAAGCGTGGGCACTTCCTGGGTTGAAGTGTCGAAGCCGCTCTGCCCAGGCTTAGGATTGAGGGTGCGGATGGCATCCACGGCCTGTCTCGCCTCCTGCTCGCTCACTTTCAGTTTCTCTATCAGGCGGGTATATTGCCGTGAGGCGAATTCGTCGAAACACTTTTCCAAAAGCCTCTCGGCCGTTCTCCACACATGGATTTCGTCGGCCGTCAGGGTGTTTTCTCCGCGCTCGGTGCCGGCCAGCTTGCGCCGCACCTGCAACAGCAGACATTCGCGCAGGTCGGCGGCTCCTATGCCCGCAGGCTCCAGGCTCTGTATCTGCCGCAACACCTCCCCCACTTCGTCTTCGGAAACAAGGAGGTTGAGGCTGAAAGCCATGTCGTTGACCATAGCCGGCACCGAGCGCTTCAGGTAGCCGTCCTCATCCAGATTGCCTATAATCACCTCGCCTATACGCCTTTGGGTGTCGCTCAGCGCCAGCATCCCCAATTCGTCGTTGAGCTGTTCCCGAAAACTCTGCCGAAAGCGCACGGGAGCGCGGTATTCGTCGTCGGGATTGCGGTAGTTGTCGCTTTTGCGTTTGTAGGCGTAGTCGTTGCGCTCGGAATCGATATAGTCGTTGATGTCGAAGTCCTGTTCCTTGCCGGCGCCTTCGTCGGTGCGGGCGTCGGAGGCGCTGTCGTCGTCGTTGGCGTGCGTTTCCTCGGTGTCTTCCTTGAGCTGGCTCAAAGGCACCTCATCGGCATAGATTCCGCCCTCTCCTTCTTCCAGGGCGGGGTTTTCCTGCAACTCTTCCTTGATGCGCCGCTCGAGGTCGAGGGTGGGCACCTGCATAAGCTTCATCAGCTGCACCTGCCGGGGCGAAAGCTTCAGAAGCTGCTTCTGTTGAAAGGTCTGTTTCAGGTTCAGTGCCATGATCAAACAGGTGAAATGGATTGCGAATTTACGATTTTGCGGTTATGGTATTCCACCATCAGGAAACAGTAGGGAAGGACGGCATATGTAAACGAAATATTTCTAAAAAACACCTCGATACAACAAAAGGCAAAAAGAGACAGCAACCATATCCAACCCCACAACTTCCGGTTTTTCCAAACCAACCTCACAGCCTGCAACCAAAACAGGAGGAACACGCATAAGCCGACAATCCCGTTTGAGACCAGCACAAATAAAAACTGGTTGTGCGGATGATGATAGACTCTGCTCAAAGCAGGATAACGGGCGGGGGAACAACGAACCGGAAACTCTTTTGTAAAACCGGCGCCGAATCCGAAAACGGGCTTTTCTTTTGCCATCTCAAGCGCCGTATTCCAGGCATAGACACGGGGAAGCAACGAGCCGTCGCTGGTCGGTTCCTTATGCTCTTTCATATCTTTCACCACCGCCACGCTATGCGCAAAACGACCCAAGATTCCCATGCCGAAATAACGAAGCCCCACCGTGCCGAACAGCAGGAAAAGCAAACTCAACACCCCGGCCGTTATCCATCGTTTCTGCCGGAAGCAGAACACCAGCAACAGCAAAAGGTTCACAATAAACAGAAACTGTCCGGTCTTGGAATTGGAGGTGACCAACACGAGCGCGAAAAGAAACAGAACCACCACCGCCAGACTTTTCTTGAGCCATGTATTCAACCAAGGGTCTTTTTTCACCAGGGCGATAAACACCAGGGCAAAGGCGAGATTGAAAAGCATGGCCTCAATGGTGGTATGCATGATGGGGCGGATGAAGGCCCAACTGAAATAGATGGCTTGGTTGGAAAGAAATTCGTTCAAGGAATACAGGAAACCGCTTCCTGTATTCATATAGGTGACTCCGGCATCCACATAATGTACCTTGAAATAGGGCCAGAAATAATTGAAACAATACACCATTTGCGCGGTCTTTACAAAAAAGAGCAGCAGACAGCCGATGATGAAACAAAACCCAAACCACCTCATCCTCTTGGGAGAGAAGAAACGGGGCGTCATTCCGAAAAAGACAAAGGGAAAGAGAATCACGGATATCTGTTGCAGGCAGCGGTGGACAGCGTAGGCCTGGTCGGAAGAATACGAAACCGACACCCAAAACAGCAGATACAGCAGGAAAAAGGCCAGATAAGGTTTCAGAAAACGGAAATCGAGGGCTCTGCGCGGAACGGTCAACAGAAAGGCAAAGGCGATACCTACGCCTACGCCAAGAAAATAGGAGGGAATCCTCCACGGCGTCCAGAAAAACAGCAGCAGCAAGGATAGGTCTATCACCTGCAAGAAAGCGAGAAGACGCCTTATATTACGCAAGGTAACCCATTTGGGAAGGATTGTTTTCCCGCCTATCTCCCGTCGGTGTTCCCAGCCGTAACAGAGTGCGAAAATGGCCGTCAGAAAACAGGGTACGGTAAAGAAAGAAAGGTTGCTGGCGGTGATGTCGAACCAACCCATCAACATGGCGGCCCCGAACCAACATGACAGACCCAGGAAAAACAACCTGCCGGTTTTCAGAGCGAAGGCGAACAATCCGTACAACAGGCATGAAAACACAAGCACATAGGCCAGGGCGTGCCAAAAACCCAAAAAGACATAGAGCGTACCGAAGAAGGTGCGCACATTGGAGCCCATATCGTTGGTGGTGATTTGAACGAACTCGTCGTTGAGGTGGGAAACATAATCTCTCTTGCCGGAAACCACCTTGCCGATATTGACGAAGGGGGCGTAGATTTTTTCCGGTTCCCGGGGTTCGAGCGTGTTTTGCGCCAAATCCTCACTCAATCCGTAAACACCTGCCGCCACATAAGTTACAGCGTGTTTGCCGATATAGGAAGAAACTTCCACCTTGAATTCCGTCTGTTGTTTCTTTTGCGCGGGTATGCCTTTTTCGGCGGAAGCCACATATATGCACATCCAATAGGAGGCGAAGAAGAAAGCGAAACCGGTAAAGACCGACACAAGGATAACCTTGATGCCGAACTTGCTTTTGCCGGTAAGAAGCCGCAGCAAAAGCCCGGCCGCCATAGGTGCCAGAAACCAGCCTTTGACAAGATAAAGCAAGGCCACCCCGAAAAATCCGAGCACATAGAGCCAGTAGCGTTTATGGTCTTTGTCGGCGGCGAACAGCCAAAAGATATTGAGCCCCATGAGCACGGTGAAGAGATGCCCGAAAAAGCCGTGTCCCGCCCATTCCTGCGCAAAAAATTCCCCGCCCGGTATCAGGTCTTTTGCGAAGGCGAGGTAGAAAAACCAAAAGAGGAACAGCGCGAAGATGCCCCAGGTGATATACTCCATGATCCGGAGGACAAAGGGAGATATCGTGAATTCTTTTGCCGCAGGCGCGATATTATTGCCGTTTTTCCGTCTTTGAAGCAATCCCCAAATGCAGCTCGGCACGAAAAACACCGCCAGTCCGACCACCCACACCCAAGCGCTCGGATAGTGGAACGGCACGAAACCCATGTTCCCGTCCACACACAGGCAGACGGCCAGCACCACCGCATAGGGCACCGAAAGGCAGTTGAGCGGCGTGAACCAGGTGTTCCAAAGCTTCCTTTCGGCAAAAGCCAAAAGAATCACTTCCAAATAAAGAATTATGACCGGGAGGAAATCCATAATCTTGTTTTATTGGATTTTATAAATAATCGTTGTACAAGGGTGATTACCAAGACCCAAAACGGGATCTCGAAAACATTTGTCAGATAAGGCAGAAAATCGAACCACCCCATAAACAGCACCGTGCAGGTCCAGGCGTATAAAAGCGTGGTGCAGGTGTGTCGATAGCGGCGGAACAGCCAAAAGAAAAATTGACAAGCCGTGCCGAACAGCAGACAGCACAGCGCGAATCCGGCAGGTCGGGTAAAAACGAACAAGGTACCGAAAAAGCCGCGCACATTGGTGTGGGCGATGCCCGTGTAAAGAAATTCTTCGTTGATTCCTGAAACAATCGGTTGGCCGGTGAGGGCGTACCAAAGGTTGTAGAAAGGCGTAAAGATATGTTGCAGGTCGGGTTTCTCCAGTATGCCCTGTTGCATATCCGTACTCAGCCCGAGCGTGCCGGAAGTGAGGTAGTGCACGAACAGGCCGGCGATGGAGCGGAGTTGCGCGCCCACGGAGGTGGCCTCGGGAAACATCCGGTTGCCCGAAACATAAATCAGCAGGTAGCTGGCAAAGAAAACCAGGGTGGCTCCGGCGCCCGCATAAAGCAGACGGCGTATGCGGAACTTTATGCGTCCGCTTATCAGCAGGGCGAAAAACACCGCGAGCAGGGGTAGGATTATCCAGCTTTTTACCTGATAGACAAACAGGAAAAAGATGATAAAGGCCGCCACAAGCCACGTGAACCAACGGCGGTTTTCGAACAGCAGCAACATCAGCAAGGCGGCGCTCACAAGCAGCAGATGCCCCGCCCAGCCGTGCCCGGCGAAAAGGTTTCCGAAGTGTTCGTTTCCTATGACACCCTTGCCTTGCGCCAGGAAAACAATCAATCGGACTCCCAAGGCTATCAGGATGACAACGGCAAGCCCGATTTCAAAACGGTAGGAGGTGTCGCAAAAACGGTTTTCCGCAGGCTTCGCGTGGGTTTGACGTGCCGCAGACCGCCTTTCGGCAAGAAAGAAAAGCCAGCCGGGCATGGCGAACAGCGGCAGGCCGATAATCCACGGTATCAGGCTCGGATAGTAGAACGCATCCAGTCCCCAATGTCCCGCCAACAGCAAGGTGAGGCCCAGCACCGCTACATAAGGCACCATAAGGAAATTGAGAGGTGTATAGACGGTACGCCACATCTTTCTCTCAATCACGAACAGCAATACCGCTTCGGCAATCAATATGAGCGACAGGAATATATTCATACAAAAAACGGTTTTAAGATAGACCATACCGCCTTTTCATCATACTTTGCGGATTGCGCGCGAGCCGCCATCTTCAATTCCAACAATTTCTGCAGGTTTGAGAACAGATATTCGATATGGTGGATGTAGGTTTCCACCTCGTTTTGGTCTAAGGAAATGATATAGCCTGTTTTTTCGTGTTCCACAACATCCCGGCTGTATATCCAATCGGAAACCAGGACAGGAATTCCGGCCATATAGGCATCTATAATCGCCCCCGGCACGCCTTCGGTCGGATAACGGGTAGGCAGAATCAAGGCATCATACGTACATAGAGTGCGTGTTATTTCGTTCGGTGCAAGTATTCCTTTGTAATCCATCATCTTTCCGTAATGAGGGAGTTTCCCGAAAAAGAAATCTTTGTCTTTGGGACTTATTTCCCCATAGAAATCGAAGGAAACAGAGCATTTTTCGCGCATTTCCGGCTTGGCAAAATAATCCGCAATCCGAAAAACGGTTTCAATGCCTTTTTCCTTTACGATACGCGACATGAACACCAGACGGAATTCTCCGGGTCTCGACGAAAACTCTTGCGGCGTATATTTTATAAATCTAAAATTGGGTAGTGTATATACATTCCTCAGCGCGAACTTTTCTTTCAGCCGGGTTGTTACTGTCTCGTTTTCAGGAAATATGCCCTTTATCTTTCGCAGTTTATTCACCCAACGCGGATGCTTTTCCAAAAAGAACGGCAGCCAGCCGCCGATAAGCAGGTAAAGGATATCGAACCGAAAAATTTTCGACAATGCGTACAAAGGAGGGAAAAAATAATACAGGTTGTTGTGGGCGGGCAGGTAAACCACTTTGTTTGAACGGACGGTTTTCCACAAAAGGCTCAGGATATGCCAGGGCCTGGTATGCAGGATTTCGGTGTCGAACGTGTTTATACGGGTTCCTGCCTCCATATTCCGTTTCAGCAATTCCAGACATTGACGGGTCTTGGTAGCCTGCCCGTCCTTTTTATCGGATACAAAACCAAAATAACCTAACACTAAAACCTTGGATGCCATTGAATCTTATAAATTGCGCACGTAAAGATAACCAATTAGTTCTTTCGTTCTGCATTCATGCTCCATTTCCGTATCTGAAAAAGCTTTTGTGCGGCCTTGAGCATAATGAAAAAGAACGCGTATCTCAACCCTTTTTCCCAATGTTTCTTATACTGTAGATAGACGGGGTTTTCCGTTATCTGATAAAGAACGGTCATCATATCCACATGCAATTGATGATAAAACTTACTACAATAGGAACCCTGCATATCGTAGTAACTCCAATTTCCAAAATTAAAACGGGGCAATAATTTCCGCAAAGCGGTTTCAAAACGCGAGAATGTATTGTATTCTTTTGTAAAGTATTCGTAATCAAACAAACCCAAAAGAGCAAAAATAGAACCGTTCAGAATGGATTTTCCGGGAACATTGAACTCTTCGATAAACGGCTCTCCGTCTATCCTTCCTGTGCAGAGAGGAGAAAGCATCACTTCTTTTGCTGAACGGACAGCGTTCAAACAAGTATTTCTGTCGAGCAAACCTATCCTGTGACAACGTATGAGGAACGAGATGGCCAATCCTTGAGTCATACCCGAAGCCTTTCCGTTTTCCATTTCGTGTCTTACCCCTTGCGGTAAGTCCAATCGCCAGACCCCTTCGTCTGTCTGTTGCTCTAAAATAAAAGCCAGCACAGCCTGTATGTTGTCCTTTACATCCTCTCCGTCATGAAGCCTGTTTAAAAGTCCCAGCCCGTAATTCAATACGGTGATGGGAACAAAACAAGGATAGAGGCCGTTCCAATAAAAAACAGGTATGCCGTTCTTCATTTCTCCGGGATAAAAACCTTTGCCTTTCATGTCCAGATAATAGATATCCGGACTCAAAAGCTCTTTTGTTACAGCCTTTTCCTGCAAATGCCAATAGTCGGGTTTATTCGATAACTCGTGTTTCAACACAGAAAAGCCGTATTTCAGTTTTTTATACAACATCTTACAGGTTTCTTATCCGTTTTTGAAACAACTCTCTATCCATACCCTCTGTTCTAAGGGATTCCTTCCAAAGATTTTTTAGATACCGGAGGATTTTCTTGAAAGCAATCTTGTCTCTAAAAAACAAGGCCAAGGCGATATAAGGCATGTATACCGACTTCCAAACAAAAAATTTAAAAGGATTCCAATGTTGACGCACATCCACAAAGCGGTTCAGGTGATGTATGTACATTCCGGTCGGTATCTTGTTTTTTCGTGAAGCGCCGTCTTTATGATAAACAACCGAATCGAGCACGCAAGCCATCTTCTTGCCTTCTTCCTGCATGCGCAGCGACAAATCGAAGTCTTCCTCGCCGAAGAAGAAACGGTTGGTGAGCAGGTCGGTGTCGTCGGTGGCAGAAAGGGGGTTTTGCGCGTAGCGTTTCGACTTTTGGCGCAAGCGGGTGTCAGGATGCCCCAGCAACTCTCTTTTTGCGAAGAGGGCGCAGCCGGTAATCAGGGAAATAGGCATGAAATGCTTTTCCTTGATTTCCGAAAACGGTTTGTTTTCATAACGATAGATGCGAAGCCCGAATACCAGACGTCCCCCGCAGTTGCAAATGAGGTTTCTGTTGTTCATCTGCCGTATCTGCGGCGTAAGGGCCACATATTGCGGATGTTCGCTGGAAAAAGATTCGAGTTTCTGCAAAAAGTCGGGCTCCACCAAGGTGTCGTTGTTG
>CAZEOJ010000043.1:0-11520 GCA_964513825.1 uncultured Bacteroidaceae bacterium | reverse complement strand
GCAACGAGTCCAAGTTTGAACAAGTTTTTCATTTTTCTTTTTGTTTAGTTTATAAATTTGTTTATTATTTAAATCCAAGCTTTCCCTAAATCGGGCCGCAAAAGTAGTATATTTTATATTCATTCCCAAATTTTTTGAAAAAAAACCTTGGGAACTGCCTGTTTTCGAGGAACTATAGGCCGGCGATGACGCTGTGCATGGGGATGTCGAAGGGTTCGCAGGGAACTTCCTCGACAAACTGAAAGGGGAAGCAGAGGCCGAGCCGGCGGGCGCGGGAAACTTTGGGCAGGAAGCGGTCGTAATAGCCGCGCCCGCGTCCCATGCGGGTGCCGTGCGCGTCGAAAGCCATGCCGGGCACCACCACGGTGTCTATCTTGTCGAAATCGGTAAAAAGCAGGTCGGTATCGGGTTCCTCCACGTGGAGCGCGCCCATGCGCATACCTTGCGCGGGGTCGAACACTTTGAGCAGGATATCATCGCCCTGCACCA
Source organism: uncultured Bacteroidaceae bacterium (assembly GCA_964513825.1). Classification (GTDB taxonomy): domain Bacteria; phylum Bacteroidota; class Bacteroidia; order Bacteroidales; family P3; genus Pullibacteroides. Next base: position 11,031 of record CAZEOJ010000043.1, on the reverse strand, counting down.
CGGGCAAAATAAAGGTCTTGTCGGGATGACGGCGCAGGAGTTCGTGGGTGTCCACCTCATCGGGCAGCGAATAATAGGCCATCACCACGCGCGCGTTCACGAAATCGGGGTGTTGTTCGAGCTGCCGCACCACGGGGCGCGAGAGTTCGAGCAGTTGTTCGGGCGTGTGTTGTTTTTTGAGGACGCGAATTTGCTTGCGCAGTTCTTGCTTGGTAATCATGGTTATAAGGATTGGTATTGGGGAGGCGTTGCGCCTCGGGGCGGCAAATTTATGTACTTTTGCGTTCTATTCAAATGATGCATGATGAAAGGAATGTCTTGGTGTGCCGTGGTGGGCGCCGTATTGGTGTGCGGGTGCGCGCGGCAGGAAAGCGTGCAGAAAATGACGGGCTTTGCCCAAGGTTCGTACTATGCGGTGACGTATTACACCGCCGAGGAGGCTTTGTCGGCCTCCAGGCTGCAACCTGCCGTGGATTCGCTTCTGCAGACGTTTGACCTCTGCGCCTCGTTGTGGAACGAGGATTCGGAAATCTGCCGCGTGAACCGGAACGAGGAATTTGCGCCGAGCGGCATATTCTGCGATATGTTCGAGAAGGCGCAGGCGATGTCGGAGCTTACGGGCGGGGCGTTCGACATCACGGTGTCGCCGTTGGTGAAGCGCTACGGTTTCAGCAAGAAGGACAAGGCCGAGGCGGACGGCAAGGCGGGCACGTTGGGCGCGGAGGAGTTGGCCGAAATCCTTTCGTTTGTGGGTTGGGAGAAAGTGCGGCTCCAAGACGGGCGGGTACTGAAAAGCGATGCCCGTCTTCAACTCGACTTCAACGCTATCGCGCAGGGCTACGCCTCGGACCTGCTGGCGCGGATGTTCGACAGCCTCGGCTTGACGCGCTATCTGGTGGATGTGGGGGGCGAAATCCGCGCCAAGGGCCGCAAACCCAACGGCGACCGTTGGGTGGTGGGCATCGAGAGACCGGCCGAGAACGCCTTGGCCGACCGGGTGGTGATGTCGCGCATGTATTTGGAAGACCTGTCTTTGGTGACCAGCGGCAACTATCGCAAATACTTCGAGGAGAACGGCAAGCGCCATTCGCACACCATCGACCCCAAGACGGGTCGGTCCGTACAGCACAATCTGCTGAGCGCCACCGTGCTGTGCGAGGATTGCTGGGAGGCCGACGCCCTGGCCACCGCCTGCATGGTGATGGGCAAGGATTCGGCGCAAGCGTTTCTGTCGCGCCATGCCGACCGCTACGAGGGCTTTCTTATCTATACCGATTCGACGGGCCTGTGCACCTGGCATACCGAAGGGTTTCCCTTGGCCGATTAATATTGTATTCCTCAATATTGTATCTCCGCTTCGGGCGAAAACTCGCTCCATGAACCGTCGGCATATTGAACCTGCAGACGGTAGGCATAGTCCGTATTCATCTTTACCTGCGCGTCCACATAATAGCCCTGCCGGGATTCTTCGCCCGTAAGGACGGCCAAAAGCAGTTTCTTGTTGCCGTCGGCGCTGCGGTAGATGCAGATCTTGCGCACGTCGCCCCGCTCGGGATTTTTCCATTGCAGATGCACGAAACGGCGCTCGCGGTCGGCCAACAGCATGGGCTTGGGCGCGGTGAGACGCACGATATGGTCCACGATGCGCGGAAAGGGGGCGGAAACGGTGTCTTTTTCCTTGTCCTCGCCGTAGGCCGAAAGACGGAACGTATAGCGGCGGTTGTAGAGCGAGGCGGGGAACTTGAAATAGCAGGACTGCGGCAAGGTCTGGTCGGGCGCGGTTTTGGGATAGTCCTGAAACAGCACCCAGTCGGAACTGTCCACCTTATAGTACAGGCTCTGCCCGCGCAGATAGGACGAGGGGCTGTTCTGCCACCTCAACTCCACGCCCTTGTCGTCGCACGGGCCGTCGAATTCGAAAATGGGCGGCACGGGCGGGCGGGGAAGCCCGTTGCTCACCTGCACCCACTCGCTCGGTTCGGAAAGGTTGCCGCGCTCGTCCACCGCGCCCACGGCATAGAAGAATTTTTGCCCGGTGATGCGCGAAAGGGTGTCGAGGTAGAAAGTGGCGGCCACGGGGCGTTTGGTAAGCTGCACATACTCGCTTTGGGGCGAGAGCTTGAAATAGATGCAATAGCCGCGGCAGTCGGGGTCGGACACGGCGTCCCACCGCAGGCACAGCACGCCCGTGCTGTCGACTTCCGCGCGCAGGTGCGTGGGGACGGCGGGGGGCACGCTGTCTTCGGTCTGTCGGAAAAGAGGCAGCGAGACTTTGCTTTCGCCGTTCTTGCCGTGGGCGGTAAGATAGAGGTAGGCGGTGGCGGGCAGCTGCTCTTTGGCCAGCAGGCAGGAGCGATAATCGGGTGGAATGGAGGCTACGAGGGGTTCGCCCGAAAGGATGTCGGAGGGGGCGGGCAGGGCGTGCAGCGAGAAGTGCTCCACGCGGTCCTGCTCTTCTTCGGGAAATGACCAAAAAAGGCGCTCGCCTTTTTTGTCGGACCGAAGGGAGTCCAGACGGGGGAGGGCGTGCAGGTAGGCCACATCCTTGCCCGGATGGCTCACGGCCACTACCCTTTCGTTGCCGAACAGGTCGCGCGCCAGCACGCGGTAGCGGTATTCGGTTTCGCTGTCAGGCAGCGAGTCGATATAGGCCACGCGGTGGCTGGGGTCTTGCACGAAATCGGCGTAGATTTCTTGGTTGAGGCGCGTGTAGCGCGGGTTCTTGGCATAGATTCTTTCCGTCCGTTCGATGAAATAACCCACACAGGCTTCTCCTGCGGGCGAATGGGGCCAGGAGAGGGTGACGCGCCCGTCCTTGAACTCGGTCTGCAATTCGGCCACGGGGCGCGCGCCGAGGGTGGAGGTTTCTTCCAGACGGGTAAAGAAAATCGCGGTGTCGCGGGGCGCTTGGCGCATACTGTCGGCGTTGTTGTCGGCAGGCCAATAGAGGCGGTAGAGATAGCATTTTCCCGCCTTCAAATCGTCATCCACATAACCCATACCGCTCAGGCAGGCCACGGGAAAGGAACGGTCGCAGGCCAAATTGGCCAAAACGAAACGCAAGGCCTCCTGTTCCATACGCGTTTTGAGGGACTGCCAATCGGGGGCGGAGGCGGAGCCGCCGAACTCCAGCTGCAGGTCAGGTGAATAGACCGCTTCGCCCAAGACGGCGGCATATTCGTCGTGTCGCGCCATTTCCGCAAGCAGGGCGGTGTCTTGTTGCAGGAAGGGCGTAATCGGGATACGCTTGCACACGGGCGGCACATAGCGCGCCGCATCGAATTCGTAGCGTTCCAGAACCACCCCCTCCTCCATCATCCTTTGCCAATGCGGATAGGTGGTGGCCGCCCAACGCAGGGAAACCTTTTTGTTCTGGTAGGAGCCCACCATATACAGGCTCTTTGTGGCCGTGGCCGAATCCTGGGCGAAATCCGAGACAGAATCCGCCTCCGCCCCCATGCCGCGCGCGCCGCACAGGCAGAGCGCGCCTATCATCACACGATACAATATCTTTTTCATAATCTCTCTTGTTTATTTGTTATTGAAATTCACTTTCACTTCGGAGGTAACCGTTCCGTCGGGCAGCACATAGCGCAACACCACGGGATAGAGACCGTTGCGGATGGGCTTGAAACTCTTGCCCAGCCATGCGTAGTAGGGCGAGGCCGTCAGCACCGAGTTGTGCGCCACCATGCCCAGAACCGCATTGAAGTCTTTTTTGTACTGCACGGGCAAGGCATAAATCCACGGGAAAAACTCGGTGGAGCCTTCGCGGTAGATGCCCGACGGATAGACCGCCCAATCGGGTATCACGCTTTCCCTACCCTCTTCTCTCTCGAATTGCACCGCGCCGTTGTAGGGATATTTCTCATAGACCAGCGGGTAGATGTCTTCGTTGTAGTAGGGTTCGGCGCTCAGGTCGGCGACAGGCTGCACCAAGGGCGCGTAACCGCTGTAGAGGGTGCCGTGCCGCTCGTTCTCGCAGAACGATTCCGATGCCTTCATGTTGGCTTGCAGGTAATGCACGTCGGGATCGGTGACATAGGCATAGCCCGCGGCGTTCATGTAGATGATAGGCGTGCGGTAGGTGCGGCTCAGCGAAACCGCCTCCATCTTGCTCTTGAAGTCTTTGAATCGGCCTGTCTTGAAGCGATAGCCAAGCACGGTCTTGTCTTTGTCGGATTTGGAGGCGGAGGAAGTGAGGGCCACGGTTTCCTGTTCCAGATTGCCGCTCTCGGAGCGGTACACCGTGGAGCTTTGCAACGAGGAGGTCTGCTCGTCATTGGCGACGGGCGTGGAGGGCGTGCCCTGATATTCCATCACCAGGCGCAGTTCGTATTCGGTGGAGGGCTTGAGGCTCTTGGGCATCGTCCACCCTATCCTTTTTTCGGACTGGTTGTAGGTAAAGGCCACCGAGAGGGAGTCGCTACCCGAGAGCAGCACCACCCGTTTGCGGTAGTCGGGGTCTTCGAAGAGGTCGGCCATGCCGCGCTTGAGGGTCACGAAACCTTTGTCGCTCTCCTCGGGCAGATAGTGTTCCTGATTGCGCACGGGATAGCAATACTGCACGTTGCTCCACGGGATGCTGTCGGGCGCGGAGGCGGTATGGAACGTATAGAGGCGGTCTTCGGTATAGTCCTGGCCGTTCTCGTCCTTGAGCGCCGTCCACGAGGCGCCTTTCTTCTCACGGGCGCCCACGGCGAGTTTGAAATCGAGGGTGGCGTTGGAGGGCAGCATGTCGTGCGAGAGGAATTTCACCACGCGCTTGTCCTGGTCGTATTCGAACGTGCCTTTCAGTTTGGTGCCGCCGTGCCAGAGTTCGTAGCGGTCGAGGTTGATCTTCATCTTGCGTTCCTGCCGGTCGTATTGCTCGGTGATTTCGGTCTCGACGGGGAAGTTGAACGCCGCCTGCGGAATGGAGAACACATCCACGTTCTTGCTGTCTTTCTCGGGCAGGGTGGAACTGATCACATCCGCTCCGTCGGCAAAGCCTTGCTGCAGCATGGTGCAGTTTTGGCCGAGGTTGAAATCGAGGTTGAACTTGCCGCGTATCAGACCGTTGAGAATGGAAACGTTCACGCCGAGCGAGCCCTCGAACGAGGCGGGATTGGGCAGGCCTGCCCGAAGCAGCGCGCCCACCTCGCCGCGCAGGATGGAGAAGTTGCGTTTCTGTCCGAAAAGTTTGAGATAAAGCCCCACATCGGTCATCATATAGGAATAGGCCTGTCCCTGCGCATACCAGCCCTTGATGCCGGGCGCGCTGCCCGTTTCCTGACAGAGCATACCGGGATATTTCTTCATCATGATGTCGAAACCCACCTCGGCATCGAAAGACGCATAGAAGATAAGAATGGGTATCGTGCCTGTGGAAAGGTGGAAGTTGGAGCCGAACGCCAGCCCCGCCCCCTCGCGCAGTTGGTTCATATCGGGCTGGGGATAGGAGGTCTTGAGCAGGGTCTGCAATTTGGAGGACGGTCCGGGAAAGTCGGGAAGCTGACTGCCCGTCATGAAATACGCCCCCGCATCGGCCCGCAACGGTCCCACCTTGAGCTGCACCGCCAAAGGCTTGGCCGGCTCACCCACCTTGATATACCAATCGTCCCGTCCGAAATGCATACCCATCGTGCCCATGTGACCCTTGGTGCCCGCTCCCTTTATCACGCCCATATCCATATAGACATCGAAAAGTCCCGTAAAGGCGCGGTTGGAGAAGTCCATGTCGAGTTTGACGTTGGCGGTGACGGAAGCCTCGGCCGAGGCGGCCTTGCGCTGGTCTTCGACAGAGGGCTGTATCTTGGCGGCCAAATCGGTGATTTTCTGATTGAAATTCTTTATGCTGAGATTGTTCTCGGCTATGAGTTTGCCCACACCGGTAAGCGTGAGGCGCGAGGCGCCGCCGTTCTTGTTGAACAGCATCTCGAGGGTGAGTTCGGCATTGAAGACTTTTTCGTCCTGCAAGGCCAGCACCACGGCGGTCTTCAAACCCAGCGACTTGGTGCTGTCGGGCTCGTACCGCAACCCCGTGCTCGTGTAGCCGATGCCGTCCGTAGCTTCGCCGAAGTCGCCGGGCGTGGCCTCAGGCCCCGAGAAATGCTCCATAGACATATGTTTGTAGGCACCTCCGCCGATGGCGGCGATCTTGAATCCCGGAAAGACGGGGATGCCCGCCGCGCCCAAACGCGCCAGCACATCGGCATACCAATAGCGGTAGGAGGCCGTGCTGCCGAACATCATGTCGGCGCGAAGCCCCAGCCCGCCCAGCGGTTCTATCTTGAAATCGAGCATACCTTGAAAACCGTTGCCGTAGATCTTGTGGTTCTTGATGAACTTCACCCCGCCGACAAAGGTGAGGAACGAATTGGAGAAATCAATCCGCACTTCGTCGATGTCGACACCCTTGAAATTCCATTTCTGTTTGCCATCGGCGTTCTCCTCCACGGCCGATTTCACCGCCATAGCCAAATCGCCGCCGAAAGAGGCATCCGACTTGTCGCCTATATGCACCTGTGTCTTGAAACCTATGCCGATGTCTTTCTGCTGGGCGTGAATCTCGAGGTCGCGGATGGAAACAGGAAAGTTCCCCACTTTGAGCTCGTCGTCCCACTCGATGCTGTTGACGCCGAAATAAGGCGCTTGGTTGCGTATCTTCAAGCCCTGGAACTCAAAGTTTCCGAAACCGAACTTATCGTTCTCGTCCGCCGTGGGATTGAGTTTCATCTTGCCCGAAAGATTGGCCTCTATCAAGAAAGGCTTGTCTTTTTCTTTCTTCATCTTGAGGTAGGAGGTGGCATAGAGTTCCACCTCGCGCGCCTTGATGAAATCGAAAGAGGCCTTTTTGTCTAACTTGATCTGCATGTCCCACGTGCCGTCGGAGGCGAATTTGGCAGTGTAGCCATAGGAATTGGCTGTGCTGACAGGCAGCTGCACGGAGCCTTTCATACCACCTTCCGTAAGTTTGTTGCGTTCTACGGAAAACGAAAATTCCTTGACGCTGAAACCCCAGCCGCCCAAACTGCCCTCGTCGAGACGGAGCAGGTCGGTGGCGGCGAAACTGCCCGTGCAACCTTGTTCGTCAAGCCAGAATTTACGGGCCTCGACGGTGGGTCGTGCGCCGTCCACCTTCTTGATATAGTCGGGAAAACGCAGACGGATTCCCTCCATATACAGACCTTGCCAAAGTTCCGAGAAATCGGTGCCGTCCTGATTTCCGCCCGAAAGTTTATAGGGTTCGAAGTCCGGCGCGTTGCGGGTCTGACTGAAATCGAGGGTCACCTTTTCGGCGGCGAAACTCCAGTCGGGAATATTCTTGAGCCCGAATTCGGGCAGGGAAAGGCTCACCACGATATCGTCAAGAGAGCGGGCGTTGCAGAAAAAGGTGGTGCGCAGGGGTTCGTCGGTGCGCTCGCCGTGGTCGATGAACACGATGTTTTCGTCGTTGATACCGAATTCCGCGCTAATCTGCAATTCCTGAAAACCCTTGCAGTTGACGATGGCGTAGGTGGGCGGCAGTCCGTCCTGCGTCTTGCCGTAGTCGCTGTCTTTCCGTCCCAGGAACCGCAGGTAGAACCGGTCGCCTTTGTCCTTAAAGACCACGTCGCCCATAAGGGCGAGTTTTACATCGCCGATATAGCCGCCTTTGTTGCTGATGAGCACTTTGTCGGCGCCGAAAAACAATTCGCGCTTGCCGCCTTGCCAATCGGGGCCCGAGATGCGCAGATAAACCGCCAGCTCGGTGTAGTCGGCGCCGAAAACGGCATCGGTAAAGAGCAAGTCGTAATCGGTGTTGCCGATGGTGTTGCGCAGCCCCACGGGGAGTTTCTGCAACTCGCCGGGCGTGACCAGATCGGTGCGCCCGAGATATTCTTCAAAGTGGTCGTACCACGCCTTGACGCTATCCTGCGCGGAGGCGGAGGCCGCGCCTATACCCAGGAGCAGACAACATAGAGATAGAAATAAAAACCTTTTCATAAGCCTGTGATTTCGTTAAACACAGGCAAAAGTAGAGGCGGGGTCGTGGGGTGGGCAAAGAAATTAAGTTAACGTTTGTTAAAATTAAGTTTTTTTAACATCCGCCTGCCTCAGAAGTGGCTGAGAGGGGGTGCGGCTTTTTCCGGCCTCAGTTTTCGGGCGGGGTGATTTTAACAAATTCCACACAAAAGCGGGCACCTGGTCGCGCGGGCGCGGGCGAACCGGCTTCCTCGTCGAGCGAGATACGGGCGTTCATGCTTTCGGCCAGCTTTCTGCATATAGACAGGCCGAGGCCCGCGCCCGCGCTCCGCGTGGTGAAATGCGGTTCAAAAATGCGCGTCCGTTTCTCAGGGTCTATCCCGGGGCCGTTGTCGCTCACGCAGAGGACGCAGCGGTCTTGCGAAACGTTCAGTTCCAAGGTGATGCGGGGATTTTCCGTACCCGCCTCCTGCAAAGCCTGCAAAGCGTTCTTGATAAGGTTGTGCAGTATCTGTTCCACAAAACGAGGGTCGGCCTCCATGCAGACCTGCTCGGCCAGAGGCGGCAACAGAAGCGAGAAGGCGGTATGTTCGTCGGCGGCATAAAACGCTTCGGTCTTTCTCAGAATTTCTACGGGAAAGACAGCCTGCATATCGGGTTTCTGCCATTTGGAAAACTGCGAGAAAGCGCCCGCTATCGCGGCAAGACGGTCTATCTGCTCGCACAGAAGCGCGGTGAATTTATCCAAACGCACATCAAAATCGGGTTTGCCGTCGCGATAGGCCCGTTGCAGTTGCTGCGCCTGCAATTTGAGGGGGGTGAGAGGATTCTTGATCTCGTGCGCCACCTGCCGCGCCATTTCGCTCCACGCCGATTCGCGCTCGGTTTCGGCCAACTTCCGCGAACTGGTTTCCAACTCGTCCACCAACACATTGTATTGCTCCACCAACTTGCCGATTTCGTCCTTGCGGTTCCACACCAAATGTTCGTTCTTCTGCGTGAGGCTGATGCGCGACACCTTTTCGGCCACCAACGAAAGCGGATGACTGATGCGGCGCGCCAACCAATACGACACGGTCATCATCACCACACTCAAAAGCACCATCACCGAGAGATAGAAACCGAGAAAACGGTTCATCTCGCTCCGCCACGAATCCTGACGCGAAAAATAGGGCATATAGAAATAGCCCAAGGTCTCGTTGAACGCATTGCGCAAAGGAAAGACCGCCACCCTCGCCCTCAGTCCGCGTCCTTTATCCAAGGAGAGGAACGTGAGTTGCTTCCGTTCCTCAATCATATCGCGCAACAGAAGAGAATCAAGCCGGTCCGGTACAAAGAAATTGGCTTGCTCGAAAAGCAATACCCCCTGCATGGAATAGAAATAAACACCGGTCCGGAAGAGGTCGGCCAATTCGTCCACATCCTCGCGGAAAACCGCTTGCAGACTATCGGCATCCCCACCCTGATAAAAATCGTCGGCAGACACCGTCCAATAGCGGCTCTCCATCGTCCCCAACACCGAAAGGCTTTCGTTGCGCAGAATTTTGAGATTTTCGTTGCGGTAGGAGCGTTGCATAAACCACACGCTCATCACCGAAAAAGCCAGAAAAGCGGCCAGCAGCAGAAGATAGGTGCCGGTTCGCAATCGTTGGGCATAACTGCCCGCCTCGCCTAAGAAATTCTTGTCGACCAAGAACAGGACCAAAGAGCCGGCAAGCCCGAACAGCAGGAAGAAAAGCGAGAAATTGTGCAGGATTTCCCAAGGGTCGGCGCGTGGGGTGCTCACCACGATAAAACAATCGTCGGGGAGCGGATAGAACAGATGACTGTAATTTTTCCAATTCCTGAAAAAAAGACTGTCGCCGGACAAAGGGGGTAGATGATAGGGATAGAGGAAATCCCCGGTATGGCTCAACAGATCACCGTCCGCATAGAAGGCGTAGGCATAGAGGGCGGGACGGTGCAGACCCTCCTGCCCGGGAAAATCGGCGAACTTCTTGCGCCCCAGCTCGATGTTGACATGAAGCGTGTCTTGCGCCGCGCCGAAGGGCAGCGAAAGACGGTAGAGATAGGCGTAATGCTCCACGCCATAGTCGATGGCGATGAGGCCGGGCGTCTCGGTTTCGGTGCCTTCCGAGGCCTTGCGGTCGAAAAAGCCGGCGCACGAAAGGGCGGTGTCGTTGTCGAGCAACAGCCATTCATCGCCCTCGCAGAAAGTAAAGTAATATTGATAGCGCGGAAAGGCCTTTTCCAGATAGGCGGTCTGCAAATAGTCCTGCAAGGCGGCTTCGGACATACTCGGAGAGCCCGCCCCGACAAGATGCGGCAGGGTGGTGTCGGAGGCTATCCCCCCCACCCTTTCCGCAAACAGTTTCTCGGCCTTGAAATCGCGGTTGCAGGCGATACGCGCCGCCCACCGCTCACGACGGATATGTTCCTGCCGTTGCGATACGATATAGAGCGTCCCCGCGCAGAGGGAACTGTAAAGCACCAGAAACAGAAGACGGAAAATCCACTTTCGCTTGCGGATCCTCGCCACACGTTCCACCCCCATCATCAGAGCGAACCCCACTGCGAAAAGCACGGCCAGACAAAGCACGCTCCATGCGTTGAAATCGAGCAGTTCCTTGGCTTGGAGGGGAATATGCGGATAGCGTCCGGGCATACAGGCTATTTATCCTTGCAGCAGAATTCGGTGAGCACGCCGTGGGTGGACTTGGGGTGCAGGAAGCCGATATTGAGGTTTTCGGCGCCTTTGCGGGGGGTTTTGTCGATAAGCTGCACGCCTTTCGAGGCGGCATCGTTCAACGCGGTCTGCGTGTCTTCTACGGCAAAGGCGATATGATGAAGCCCCTCGCCTTTCTTCTCGATGAATTTGGCGATGGTGCCTTCGGGATCGGTCGATTCCAGAAGTTCGAGTTTGGTGTCGCCGAGCTTAAAGAAAGCGGTACGTACCTTTTGGTCTTTCACTTCCTCTATGTTGTAGCATTCAAGCCCCAAAACGTCTTGGTAATACTTGATCGACTCGTCCAGATTCCTGACGGCGATGCCCAGATGTTCGATGTGTGTAGGTTTCATGGTATT
>CAZEOJ010000042.1:0-11591 GCA_964513825.1 uncultured Bacteroidaceae bacterium | reverse complement strand
TGTTCGCGGGTCTGCAAGGCAAGACGCAAGGCGCGGTGACCCTGCGCGTCCACCGTCACGCCGATGATACGGCCGGGAATGGAGCGTTTGAACGTATCGGTGCAGGCAAAGAAACCCGCCGACGGGCCGCCGAATCCCAAAGGCAGACCGAAACGCTGGCTGTTGCCGAAAACGCAGTCGGCGCCGTCCTCGCCCGGGGCGCGCAATACAGCCAAGGCCATCAGGTCGGAGGCCACGGCCACCATAGCGCCGGCGGCGTGACAGGCATCGATAAAGCCTTTCAGCTCGTGAACCTGTCCGTTGCGGTCTATCTGTTGCACGATAGCGCCGAAAACCTTTTCATCAAACTTATATTCCTCCAGTCTGCCGGTCACGATTTCGATGCCGAGCAGATGGGCGCGGGTCTGCAACACGCTCAGCGTCTGCGGGAAAATCCTCTCGTCCACAAAGAGGGTGCGGGCGTCGAGTTTCACCTTGTCGCGGTTGCGGCTGTGGAAAAACATGATCATCGCCTCGGCCGCGGCGGTACCCTCGTCCAGAAGCGAGGCGTTCACCAACGGCAGCGCCGTCATATCGGCCACCATAGTCTGATAGTTGAGCAACGCTTCCAAGCGCCCCTGCGAGATTTCGGCCTGGTAGGGCGTGTACGACGTGTACCAACCCGGATTTTCGAGAATGTTGCGCGTGATGACCGCCGGCGTGATAGTGCCGTAGTAGCCCATACCGATGTACGAGCGGAAAATCTGGTTCTGGGCGGCCAAGGCGTGCAGGTGGTTGAGGTATTCGTATTCGGTCATGGGCATAGGCAGATCCATAGGCTGCGTAAGCCGGATGGCCGAAGGCACGGTCTTGTCGATGAGTTCATCAAGGCTTTTCACCCCGATAACCGACAGCATCTTCTGTGTCTGTTCGGCGTTGGGCCCGTTGTGACGGCGGGCGAAATTGTTTGTTATCATATCTCTTTATCTTGTTTTATCCTTAGACTGCAAAGTTAATATAATTTTGGGAGAGAGGAGACTGACTACCGGATTCTGCTCCCGTGCTTTTTCCAGTAACGGATAAGGAAAAATCCGAAAATCATGCCTCCCACATGGGCAAAGTGCGCCACGCCGTCGGCGGTTCCCCCTATGCCGGCAAAAAGCTCTATCACTCCGTAAATCAACACAAACCATTTGGCTTTGATAGGAATGAGGAAATACAGGAAAATGGGAGTGTTGGGAAAGCACATGCCGAATGCCAGCAGAATGCCGAACACCGCGCCCGAGGCGCCTATGGTGACGAACTGGTTGATATGCTGGCTCACGATTTCGGGCGTGTAGGTCATCGACATGGCATGTATCTCCCACGCCAGCACGCCCGTCTGACACAAGGCCGCGCCGATGCCCGTGATGAGGTAGTAGGCCAGGAACCGCTTTCCTCCCCAATAATTCTCCAACGCATAGCCGAACATCCACAGCGCGAACATGTTGAAGAACAGGTGCGAGAAATTGCCGTGCATGAACATGTAGGTGATGAACTGCCAGAAATGGAAATCGGAGGCCGTGATGTAGTGCAGCCCGAGCCAGCGGGCCAGGTCGATGCCCCGCCAGGAGAGCGTGAGGTCGGCCAGGTAGAAAAGCACGTTGATGATGAGCAGGTTCTTTACCACCGGCGGCAGGAAGCTGAATCCCCGAGGACTGTAAGAACTTTCGTAGTTGTCGTTATACATGATGAGGAGGGTTTAGCGTTTTGAAAACATATCGGAAAGCGCTTTTTCGGAAAGGATCCAGAGCGTTTTCTTTCCCGAAGGGGAGGTTTCGGCCTGCGTCTCCGAAAACAGACGGTTCACGATGTAGAACATCTCTTCTTGGCTCAGGTTCGTGCCCGCTTTCACGGACATCTGCCGGGCCATAGCCAAAGCCAGCCGGTCTTCCATAGCCGAGGAGGTTTTGAGCAGGCTGGCCGCGTAGTCGTCCAACAGGCTCTCCAGAATTTCCTGCACGCGGCTTTCCTGAATGCCTACGGGAAAGGCGTTGAGGATAAATGAGTTCGCTCCCACCCATTCCACCGCCCAACCCAAGGTGTTGAGTTTGTCGCGCACATCGTTCAGGATTTGGGCGTGCGAGGACGAAAGTTCCACGGTCTGCGGAAAGAGGGTGCTTTGCGAAGGCACGTTGTCGTTCTGCGGCCGCACATAGTCGTTGTAGATGATTCTTTCGGAGGCGGCCTCCTGATCTATGAACGCCAGCCCCGATTTGAGCGGCGTGACGATATAGCGGTCGAATATCTGAAAGATGCGCACCGTGTCGGCGGCTTTCGTGTCGGCGCGGTCGGGGTTGCCGGCGTTGTCGTGGCGGGTGTCGGCCACCACATCTTCCAGTCCGTCCAAGAGCAGCTGTTTCGAGGCTTCGTCCGCGAGGTCCTGAAAGACGGGGCTTTCGTGCATACGGGCGAAACTCTCGCCGTAGGCGGCGCGGTAATCCCTGCTGTCGGTGGGTACGGCCTGCGGTCCGGATTCCTTTCCCGCAACGGTGTGGAAAGGATTGTAGCCCGGTTGCAGTTTCACCGACGGTGCCTGCGGAACATACCCCTGCGGCTTGTATTGGTAGGGCAGCGCCTGTTCGCTTCCGAAATCGAGGGTGTCGCGTATCTGGCTCACGCCCAAGGCGTGCTTGCAGGCCGAAAGCAGAAGACCGTAGAGCAGGTGCTCGTCCTTGAAACGGATTTCGGTCTTGGTGGGGTGGATGTTCACGTCAATCGAGTGCGGATCGACCGAAAGGTGCAGGAAGAACACGGGATTTTTCCCCTCGGGCAACAGATCCTGATAGGCTTTCTCCACCGCGTTGGCGAGGTAGGGATGTCTTACAAAACGGCGGTTGACGAACAGAAACTGTTTGCCCCGTCCTTTCACGGCGTAGTCGGGATTGCACAGATAGCCCGTCACTTCCACATCGGGAATCTTCTCGGCCACCTTTATCAGACGGCTGTCGAAACTCTTGCCCATAAGCGCCACGATGCGTTTCTTGAAATTTCCCGCTTCCAGGAGATAGATTTTCCGTCCGTTGCGATACAGTTCGAAACGGATTTGCGGATGCACCAGCGCCACGCGGTTGAATTCCTCCTCCACATAGCGGTATTCCACATCGTCGCTTTTGAGGAACTGACGGCGTGCAGGCGTGTTGAAATAGATGTTCTTTACCTTGATGCAGGTGCCCGGCGTGCAGGCGCAGGGCTCGTTCCTGAGAATCTTGCCTCCCTCTATCACCACCAGCGTCCCCGTTTCGTCCTCTTTCGGGCGGGTCTGCAACTCCACCTGCGCCACGGCGGCAATCGAGGCCAGAGCCTCGCCGCGGAATCCCATAGTCTGCAACGACAGCAAATCGTCGGCGGTGGCGAGTTTGGAGGTGGCGTGGGGAAGAAAGCATTTCTGCGCGTCCTCGGGTTTCATGCCGCAGCCGTTGTCCACCACCTGCACAAGCGTTTTCCCTGCATCTTCGATATGCAGTTCTATTCTGTCCGCCCCCGCGTCCACGGCGTTTTCCAACAGTTCCTTGACGGCCGAGGCGGGGCGGTTGACCACTTCGCCCGCGGCAATCTGGTTGGCCACGAAATCGGGGAGTATGTTGATGATGCTTGTGTTCACGGCGGCTTGCGGTTCGGTGCTTTTAATTCAATATCCACACGAGCAGCACCACCAGCACGCACAGAAAGATGATGAGCTTGCGGGTGGTCAGAAGCCCTTTGGGCGGCTCTCTGCGTTGGAAGGTCTCGCTGATACGGGCTTTGGCTTCGGCCAGACGTTCTTCTTCGGGCGTCTTGGGGTCGTATTTCTTTTTGAGCTGCTCCATACGTTCCTTTTCGGGATCGTAGTAGCGGTTCCCTATGTTGAACTCGCGCCGTTTGGGCGAGGGAAAGAAGTTCGGCAGAAAGGTTCCCATAATGCTGGTGTTTCTTTTTTCTTACGCAAATGTAAGAATTTGCATACAATCAAAGGGTGCGGAATCAAAGTTTCCCCGCGTTGCGCAACGCCTCCTGCAACACATTGTCGTAGAGGTCTTCGAGCGTCCACCCCATGTGGCGTATCTGCTTGGGCACGATGCTCTCGGGCGACTGGCCGGGCGTAGTGTTGATTTCGAGGAAATAGGGTTGTTGCGTGCTTTCTTCCACAATGAAATCGCAGCGGACCACGCCCTTGCAGTTCAGGATTCGGTAGACGTCGGCCGAAATCTCTGCCATTTGCTTACGCAGGTTTTCGCACACGGGCGCGGGGACGATCTCTTTGCTCTTGCCCAAGTACTTGGCTTCGTAGTCAAAAAAGTCGTTTTCGGGTACGATGGCCGCCAACGGAAAGACAATCACCTCGCCTTTAAGCCTCATCAAGCCGCAGGAATATTCCTTGCCCTGCACGAAACGTTCCACCAACACCTCCTTGGCATCGGCAAAGGTCTTTTCGATAGCCTCGTGCAGATGCGCGGCCTCCATTACCTTGCTCACGCCGAAACTCGAACCGTCGCAGGCGGGCTTCACAAAACACGGAAACCCGATTTCCCTGCCTATCGCCTCCGCATCGTATTTCTCGTGGCGCACCAAGTGTATCGACTTGGCCACGCGCACTCCGTGGTAGCCCAACGTGGCGTTGCAGAAGGCCTTGTTGAAGGTGAGGGCCGAGGTGCAGGCGTCGCAGGTGGTGTAGGGAATGCGGAGCATATCGAAATAGCCTTGCAGGAGGCCGTTCTCGCCGGGCGTTCCGTGGATGTTGATATAGGCCACGTCGAAAGCGACGCCCGGCAGGGTAAAGTCGTTCTTGTCCACGTCCTGCGTGCTTCCGTCGGGAGCGAGATAGTACCAGCGGTCCGGTTCCACCACGATTTTGAACACCCGGTACCGGTCGGCGGGAATATGTTTCTCGATGGATTCGGCACCCATCACCGAAATCTCCTTTTCCTTGGAATAACCGCCGCACACCAAGGCGACATTGATCTTATTGTTCATGATACATCATTTTTAACCGTAAATATGCACGCTCAGGCCACGGGCGGCGTTGAGATAGTTGACGCCATACCAGCACACCTGCAAGCATAGAAAGCCTGCAATCTGCATGTAGAGCGCAAATTTTGCCGACAGGGTGGGGAGGTCGGTCCGCGAGGCTTCCCGCAGGCCGATGTAGAGCGCATAGCAGAGCAGGGTGATGAGCGCCCAGGTCTCTTTCGGATCCCATGTCCAAAAATAGCCCCATGCCTGTTTCGCCCACAGGGCGCCCAGACAGATGCCCATAAGGAGGAATCCCGTTCCGATATGGGTGAGGCGGTCTATGCTCCGCACGAGTTCGCCGCGTTTGGTGCGGTTGCGTGTAAAGAGGGCGTGGAGCGAGAGCAGGAAGCCGATGCCGAGCAGGGCGTAAGCGAAAATATAGCTGATGACGTGGGGGCTGAACCATACGCTTTGCAGAACGGGCATGAGGTTCTGCGTGTGGATGTCGGGACGCAGCACATTCATGGCCATGAACACGCCCGCAAGGAGCGTGGTGAGCGTAGGCAGCCAGCGGTAGGAAAGCGAGGCGTAGGTGAGCATTCCCGCCAAAAACAGAAAGAATACATACCACAGGCGGGTTTCGCCCAAGGTGGCGAAGGGGGGGCGTTTCACCTCCAACCAAAAGAGGAGGATAAAGACGGCAAAGATGCCCGCTCCCACGGCAGAGAGCGTCAACACGGCCTTCTTGGGTTTGCGCATCCATGCCAGAACCGAGGCGAGGAGGGAAAAGACCGCCGACAGAATCGCGAAAAGGGTAAAGTAATTCCACATCATGGCTGCTCGGTTTTAGAGGTTTTGCGGCGGCGGAGCGAATTTTGGAGGATATGTCCTGCCATACCGATGAATATCAAGGCGATGCCGGTATGCGTGACGGGTTCCATAGGGTCTTTCACCACTTCGAAACTTACGTAGGGATCCCAAAATCCGTAGTCTTCTTTGTAGGATTTGAGGTAGACGCGATAGCCGCCCACGCGCAGGGGGCGGTTCGCACCGACGGAATCTATGAAAGACTGCCCCTTCTTCTCGTCGAGGGAATAGACCTGCAAGGTGGCGTTGTAGCGGCGCACCTGCGGTTTGGCCATGCAGAGAGCCTGATGATCGTCCATGCGGGCAAAGAGCGGAATCTGCATCTTGCCGCCCGCGCAGATCCATTCGCGGCGCAGACTGCCGTCGGGTCCGGCGATTTCCGCTTGCACCGCAGGAGAATTTCCCTCTATCGTGGAGGGCACGCAGAAATAGTCGCCGAGAGAGTCTTCCTGAATGGTGGACAAGGGCAGGTAATCCAACACGCGCACTTTATACCCCATAAGGGTCTGTTCCTGGGCGTCGGCTTTGCCCGTGCGATATTTTTCAAGATGGTTGGCGTCTATCTGCAACGCTTGCGGACGGCGTTCGGGCAGAGGGAAGCCGGTACGGGTGTCCACGATAAAGAGGGTGGGCGTGTGATAGTCGATGCGGAAGTCCATTAATTGCAGGGCAAAAGGAAGTTCCTTGACATCATGGGAACCTTTGCTATCTTCCACCTGCCAGCGTGCAAAACCTTTCCACAGCGTCATGGTGTAGCGTTCCAGACAGGCGCTGCCCGTCAGCAGCGAAAAGACGGTGAGCCATATCCCGATGTAGATGAGGTTGGAGAAACGGCGGGTATGCTGGATGAGCCTGTGCACGCAGAACATGCCGCCGCAGACCAGCAACAGCAGAAGCACGCTCAGCATAAAGGCCGAGTCTTTGAACGAGCGTATGCCGATACGCGAGAGAAAATCCTCGCGGAAAGGGATTTCCTCCTGACGGATGAGGCCTTGCACCAGACAGGCCAGCAGCACCACGAACAGGCACAGGCAAAGCCCGAAAGGACTGTAGAACCGTTTTAAGAACGACGTTTTGGGGCTTGTCATAAGTTGCCTTGTTGTTTGCGGTATTCTTCGAAAAGGCGGGCGACATATTTGCCGAACACGTCGAATTCGATGTTCACCAACGTGCCTTCCTTGATGTTGTGG
Source organism: uncultured Bacteroidaceae bacterium (assembly GCA_964513825.1). Classification (GTDB taxonomy): domain Bacteria; phylum Bacteroidota; class Bacteroidia; order Bacteroidales; family P3; genus Pullibacteroides. Next base: position 4,584 of record CAZEOJ010000042.1, on the reverse strand, counting down.
AAGTTGGTTTCGGCAAAGGTGTAGGGGATGATGGCCACCGAGAATTTACCGGGAGCGGAGTCGACCACGGTGAGGCTTACGCCGTTCACGCAAATGGAGCCTTTTTCTACGGTAAAGTGTTCGCGGTTCGTGTTCTCGAAGCGGAAAAAGAATTTCCAGCTGCCGTCCAAGGTCTCCACTTTCTCGCAGACGGCGGTCTGATCCACATGGCCCTGCACCACGTGGCCGTCGAAACGTCCGTCCATGCGCATGGAGCGTTCGATGTTCACTTCGGTGCCCACTTTCCAATCTTTAAGGTTGGTGCGGCGCATGGTTTCGTCCATAGCCGTCACGGTATATCGGTTGGCGGCTTTGTCGAGTTTCACCACCGTAAGGCAGACGCCGTTGTGGGCCATGCTTTGGTCTATTTTCAGTTCTTGCGCGATAGGGGTTTCGAGGGTAAAGTGATAGTTGCTTCCTTCCTGCTCGATTTTCCGCACCACCGCCATTTTTTCAACAATTCCTGTAAACATCTTATTTTTTCTTTTACTTAAGTTTTTCCGATAACCATATACTACGTGCAGTTTATAAAACTGTCTCTCTCTGCCTTATACCTTCTACCTTATACCTTCTATCCTCAATCAAACTGCACACAGTCTATTGTTTTTGTCTGTCGTCTATTCTAAACAAGCCTCTTTTACCGAGCGGGCGAAGATCTCCATAGCGGAGTCTATTTCGCTGTCGGTGATGGTGAGGGGAGGAGTGAGCGCGAGGGCGGTATGATTGAACAACAGCCAAAAACTGATGAGACCGTTGGCCATGCAACGTTCCTGCACTTTCGCTGTCATCCTCTCATCCTCGAAATGGGCGGCGAGGAAAAGGCCTTTCCCGCTCACCTGCTTCACGCCCTTGATTTTCTCCAGATGGTGGCGGATACGTTGGCCTTTTCCCTCCACCTTCGGCAGAATGTCGTTGCCGAGGATGAGGTTGAGCGAAGCCAAGGCCGCCGCGCAACTCAACGGATGCCCGCCGAAGGTGGAGGCATGACCCATAAGCGGATGCTCCACGTTGAGCAGGTCCATCAACTTCTCGCTCGCCACAAATGCACCGATGGGCATGCCGCCGCCCATTCCCTTGGCGATGCAGAGAATGTCGGGCACCACACCGTAATGCTCAAAAGCAAAGAGTTTTCCCGTGCGCCCGAAGCCGCTCTGGATTTCATCGAAAATCAACAACGCCCCCGTTTCCGTGCAACGCTCCCGCAACTTCTTTATCCACTCGCTATCGGCTTCCACCATGCCGCCCCCCGACTGCACCACCTCGGCAATCACGCAACACGTCTTCTCGCTGATTTGCTCCAAATCAGGCAGACTGTTGTAAGGGGCGAGCCTATGATGCGGCAGTAACGGGTCGAACCTATGTCGGATAGGCTCGTTCCCCAACGCGCTTATCGCCCCCACCGTGCTTCCGTGATACGAATTTGCGAAAGAAACGATTTCCCCGCGCCCGTTTTGCAGACGCGCCAGCTTGATGGCCCCGTCGATAGCCTCCGAACCCGAATTGAGCAGGAATATCTTTTGCAGCTGAGGAGGCAGGTTTTCGCATAACCTCTGCGCGAAATCAATCTGCGGCTGTTGGATGAACTCGCCGTAGACCATGATATGCAGATATTTCTGCATCTGATTCTCTATCGCCCGCAAGACCACCGGGTTGCGGTGCCCCACATTGTTCACGCAGATACTCGAGATAAAGTCGATATACTTCTTTCCCGCCTTGTCCCACACATAGATACCCTCACCCTTCTCCACATCGAGGCTGAAAGGCTCAAAATCCGAGGCCTGCGCGATATACCGCTTGAACAAATGTCGGTTTTGTGTCGTTTCCATACACGCAAATTTAACTTTTTCCCGAAATTTTGATTTTGCGTACCTTTGCAAATATAGTTTTTGTGTCATTTAAAGAGAAAAATTATGAAAGAAACTGCACCTTATTCCGTGGCCTCCTTGGTTCTGGGCATTTGCTCGTTACTGTTCGCCTGTGTCTTCGCAGGTTTCGTCTGCGCCATCATCGGTTTGGTTCTGGCCAACAAAGGCCTTGGAATCTATAGGGAACAACCCGACCTTTACGGCGGCTACGGCATGTTGAAAGCCGGCAAGGTCACCTCGATCATCGGTATTGTCCTCGGGGCGTTTTGGATTGTGTGGGCGGTTCTTGCGATTCTGCTCATCAGCCTGGGAATCCTTACGCTTCCCTTTATGTTCCTGTAATCGCCATGATAGGATTGGCATTGGGTGTTGTGGCGGCCTATCTGATAGGCAGCTTCTCGTCGGCGGTGTGGATAGGACGCTGGTTCTTCGGCAAGGACGTGCGCGAAGACGGCAGCCATAACGCCGGCACCACCAATACGATACGTGTTTTAGGCACCGCCCCCGGCATTGTGGTGCTGTTGCTCGACGCCCTCAAAGGCTGGTTGGCGGTAAGGCTCGATTTCCTGTTTCTCACCCCCGCCACGCAGGAATACAAGGTTTATTTCGATGTGGCTTTGGCGGCGGCCGCCGTATTGGGACACGTCTTTCCCCTCTACACAGGTTTTAAAGGCGGCAAAGGCGTGGCCACGCTTATGGGCGTGGTGCTGGCGCTCTATCCCGAGGCCTACTTGTTCGCCGTGACGGTGTTCGCCGTGGTGTTCATCACCACACGCTATGTGTCGTTGGCTTCCATTACGGCGGCGGTGAGTTTTCCCTTCCTCGAAATTTTTGTCTGCGGACAGACCGATCCCGTATTGCGGTTTTTCTCCATTTTCATCGCCGTGTTCATCATCATCACCCACCGCAAGAACATAGGCCGTCTGTTTAAAGGCGAAGAATCGAAATTGAATTTCAAAAAGAACCGTCAGAAATCTCAAGAAAAATGAGCGTAGAGAACCTTTTGGCCAACCAGGAACCCGCGCGCAATGAACGCGAGGGCATAGACCGCCTGCTGCGTATCCTGCGCCTGCTTCGCAAGGAATGTCCGTGGGACAGGAAACAGACTTTCGACAGTCTGCGCACCCTTACCGTCGAAGAGACCTTCGAGCTTTCGGACGCGATTGTGAACAAGGATTACGAGGACGTGAAGAAAGAAGTGGGCGATGTGCTGCTGCACCTTGCCTTCTATTCCGAGTTGGGGCGCGAACAAGGCAGATTCGATTTTACGGATGTCTGCAACTCTCTGTGCGAGAAACTTATTCGCCGCCATCCGCATATCTTCGCCGAGGTGGAGGTAAGGAACGAAAACGATGTCAAGGAAAATTGGGAGGCGATAAAACTCAAGGAGGGCAAGAAACATTCCGTGCTTTCGGGCGTTCCCTCCTCGCTGCCGGCCATGATAAAGGCCTATCGCATTCAGGACAAGGCGAGGGGCGTGGGTTTCGACTGGGACAATGTCGAGCAGGTTTGGGACAAGGTGGGAGAGGAATTGGGCGAGTTGCGGGAAGAGGTAAAAAAAGGACATCAGGAAAAGATATTGGATGAGTTGGGTGATGTCTTCTTCGCGCTCATCAACTACGCCCGTTTTATAGGCATCAATCCCGAAGACGCGCTGGAACACACCAACCGCAAGTTTATCCGCCGCTTCACCTATATGGAGGAACAGACCATACAAAAAGGCAAATCCCTGCACGATATGACTCTCGACGAGATGAACCGCTATTGGGAAGACGCCAAAAAATCCGATAAAGAATGAACGAGCTTAAAATAAAATGCCTGCCGGTAAATCCTATCGAGATGAATCTTTATGTGGTTTACCGCAAAGGAGGCGAGGGGGTGATTATCGATCCGGGTTGCACCACCGAGAGCGAATTTCAACGTCTTTTCGACTTTGTCGCGCAGGAGAAGATACACATCACCCATATCCTCCTCACCCATCCCCATTTCGACCATATGATGGGGGCGGTCCGGATCTGTCGCGAATACAATCTTCCTCTCGAACTCCACGAAGACGCCGTGGAAATGCTCGATTCGGCGGTGCGGTCCGTCTCCTCTTTCGGAATGCCGCCCATCGAGAAGCCGCAGAACGTCAAGCCTTTCCGTCATCGCGACACCCTCGCTTTCGCCGACACGCATATCGAGGTGCGCCACACGCCCGGCCATTGCCAGGGAAGCGTGAGCTTTGTGCTGCCCGAACTCAAAAGCGTCTTTACGGGCGACGCCCTCTTCAACGGCAGCATAGGCCGCACCGATTTTCCCACCGGCGACTACGATCTGCTCAAAAAGAGCATCTTTGAACAGCTTTTTGTGTTGGACGAAGACTATCAGGTGCGCAGCGGACACGGTGGCCGTACCACAATCGAGCACGAAAAATACAACAATCCCTTTTTGTAGGATTTTCATCTTTCCCCGCTATGGCAACCATCGATACAAGAGATTTGCAGGCGCCCGCGCCGATAGAGAAAACCGAACGTGCGCTGCGCGAAACCGCGCACGGAAACCCTTTGCAGATAGTGGGAAACAGCGCCTCGGCGCTCGCCGAAATCAAGACCCTGCTCACGCAAAGAAACATCGCCTTTCAAGAAATCCCCGTCGGCAACGACGAATGGATTTTGAGCGCCGTCTGCCGATAACCTTT